>JBFFWJ010000181.1:0-6792 GCA_041570315.1 Longimicrobiales bacterium
GAACTTCATGTCACGTACCTCCAGAACGGAGAGAGTCCTGGGGGGCACCGGACAGGTTACGCCGCCCCCGTGATCCGGGTGTGAGGCGACGGTGAGCGCTTGCGCCAGGTTGCCGTGAGACAATCGATGGAAGCTTCGTGATCAATGCGTGACGTGTCCGTGACGCATGGCCTTCGACCACACTGCGCCTGGCCTGCGCGGCGTCAGTTGCGGATGCGAGCAGCGGTCGATACGATGACCGACCCCTGCTATGCTGCCGCAGTCCGGGAGGTTTGGTGCCCCCCCCCTTCACCCTGCGGCTCCTCGGAGCCCCTTCGCTCGAGTCGGCAAACGCTCCGGCGATTCGGATTGTCGGCCGGAAGCAGTTGGCTCTTCTCTCCTTCGTCGCCCTCGCGCGTCAGGGGCGTCCGGTGACCCGCGAGGCGTTGCTCGGGATGCTGTGGCCGGATTCGGACGAGGCGATCGCCCGGGCGGCGTTACGCCAGCTCCTCGTTTCGGTCAGGAAGCGAGTGGGGGCGAGCGCGATCCGCTCCGTCGATGGATCGTACATCGGCCTGGACCTCGACTACGTCGGCTGCGACGTGTGGTTCTTTCAGCAGGCCATCGCTCGTGGAGAGTTGGAGACCGCTCTCGGATTCTACCGCGCCCCGCTGCTGGCGGGCTTCTATCTGGGTGGCCGGTCGGGGTGGGATGCTTGGCTCGATCGACAGAGGGACAGCCTCCGGCGCGAGGCGTGCGACGCCGCCTGGATCCTCGCCAAGCGGCATGAGGAGAGGGACGAGTCTCGTGCCGCGATCGATATGGCGCGACACGCGGCGGGTATGGATCCCTATAGCGAACGGGGGGTGCGGGAGCTCATCCGCATGCTCGCCGAGTCAGGCGACAGGGCGGGGGCGATGCAGGAGTATCGGAGGTTCGCGAACCTGATGGCCCGGGAGTTCGACGCGAAGCCGTCGCCCCAGACCCGGGCGGTTGTGGCGACTCTACGGGCCTAGTCGTCCCGCGGCGCTCGATCTGCCCGCACGCTCTCGACGCCGGCCCCACCCTCGCGTCGCGCGCGAGCCGCCCCGTGTGCCGCTTCTCCGAGCCCGACCTCCCCGACTGCTCCGAGGTGGCGCTCACGCCTGTCGAGCTCCTCGAGGTCACAGCGGCGGCCGGAGCTCGGAGCGCGTCTCCAGGACCCTCGCCCGCGCCCGCGTCTGGATGGCCTCGACCTCGCTCGCGAATGCCGGGTCCTCGAACACCGTCGCGAAGAGAGCCGAGCCCAGGAGGCGAGCGTCGACTCCCGCGGGCGACAGGTCGAAGGCGTAGCGAACCCAGAAGGCCGCTTCGTCGGCGTCGCCGATGAAGCCGTAGTAGCCGGCCAGATCCTGAGCGACCAGCTCGGGCCGGTGCTCCTCGTCCGAGCGCGCCGCCGAGATCAGGCCTTCTCCCGCGACCTGCGCCAACGCCGCGGCCTCCGCTTCCCGACCGACGGCATGCAGGCACAGCGACCGCACGAGCGCGTACACGCCGAAGTCCAGGGCGAGGCATTCGTCCCCCCGGCCCGTCAGGGCCAGCGCACGGCCCTCGAAGGCCTTGGCGAGCGCCAACTCCGGCTCCAGCCGAGAGGCCTCGCGGGACTCGTCGATCGTCACCTCGTATCGACCCAGCTGGAATCCGAGAGAGGCCAGGGCCGTGCGACGACCCGCCTGGAGCGGGTCGAGCTCCGCGGCTCTCCGTGCCTCGGAGAACGCTTCGTCGATCAGGCCTCGCCTCGCCAGGATGCGTGCGGACCAGCTCGGGCCGTTGGGCGCGTTGGGGGCCAACTCCTCGGCCCGGTCGAAGTCCTCCTCGGCGCCGTCGATGTCGATGCCGATCAGCGCCCGCACGTATCCCCGGGCCGAAAAGCCGTTCGCGACCTGCGGGTCCAACGAGATCGCCGAGTCCGCGGCGGCCATCGACCGGGCGGCCAGCTCGAAGGCTCCGAACCCCACGTCGTACTTGTAGTAGAGCGAGAGCGCGTAGGCGGACGAGAGGGCGGCAAGCGCCGCGGCCGACGTGGGGTCGCGGGAGACGGCGACCCGGAACTGGTCCACGGCTTCCCGCATGCTCTCCGCCGTCCGGCGACCCAAGGCCGCGTTGCCGGCCAGGTAGGCCTCGCGGCCCGGGCCGATGACCGATCCGCTGGGGTCGAACCGGTCGTCCAGGCCCACCTTCGCGAGGAACTCGATCGCCACGGTGTTGGCGATGGCCACCTGCTGGACGTCGAGTCGAGCGGCGTCCGCTCGGTGCTGCCTGCGCGGATTGAGGACTCCGTCCGGGTCCGACTCTCTTATGCTCACGATCAGCTCGTCGCCGCGCGCGATGATGTAGCCGTCGATGATGTGCTCGACGTCGAGCGAGTCGAGAAGCCTCGGCGTGCCGAGGCTGTCACGCATGATCGACGCCGCCGTGTACTGATCGATGACGCGAACCTCCGACACGGTCGCAAGGCGGTTGCTGATCTCCTCCGACAACGATCGTCCGAGCAGGTCGAACGTCTCGTCACCGGTCCGGTTCTCGAACGGCATGACGGCGACCGACGTCTCCCAGGGACCGTCGGCGGAGAGCACCGGCGACCACACCTGGACGGCGACGCCGAGCGCGGCGACGACCAGGAGCGTTGCGGCAATCCGCACCGACACCGCCGGCAAGCGCATACGGCCGGGCGTGCGCAGGTCGTCGAACGAGACACCGGTGCGGTTGGCGACAAGCAACGCGTCGGCGAAGTGGATGACCTTGCGTTGGCGGTCGGCGGGAGACTTCGCGAGAGCCTGAGCGATGACCTGCTCGACCGCCCGCGGCACCGAGCTCCGAACCGCGCGGAGCGACGGCATCGTGTCGGTGAGGTGGCGGGCCAGAGTGGCCTGCGAGCTCCGGCTGTGGAAGGGCGGTTGGCCGACGAGCATCTCGTAGAGGACGCAGGCGAGCGCGTAGGTGTCGGTTCGTCCGTCGACGGGGACGTCGCTGCCCGCTTGCTCGGGACTCATGTAGTCGGGCGTGCCGAGCGGCAGACCGCTCTGTGTGAACTCCCCTCCGCTTTCGGCGGCGCGCAGAGCCCTCGCGATGCCGAAGTCGGTCACGACGGCGTGCCCGCTCTGAAAGAGGATGTTCGCCGGCTTGATGTCCCGGTGGACGATGCCTTCGTCGTGCGCGTGCTGAAGCGCGTCGGCGACCTGCCTCGTGATCCGGAGCGCGTCCTCGATCGGGAGTCGCTCCTCGCGCTCCAGCCGATCGCGCAGGCTCTCGCCCGCGATGTAGGGCATGACGTAGTAGAGCATCCCGTCCGCCTCACCGGCGGCGTGGATCGGGACGATGTGGGGGTGCTGAAGCTTCGACGTGACCTCGACTTCCCGGACGAAGCGCTCCCGGCCGAGCCTCGCGGAGAGCTCCTCGTCGAGCACCTTGATGGCCACCTGCCGATCCGGCAGCGCTTCGCGCGCGAGATAGACACGCGACATGCCCCCGCGATCGAGCTCGCGTACGAGGGTGTAGCGCTCGGGTAGCGCGGCTTGGAGTCGCTCGAGTTCCGCGTGCACGGTGGACCGGGCGGGGGGTCGAAACTGGCTGGGGCTCGGACCCTCAACCTGGCCAGGGTGCAGTGGGTCCGCCAGTTGACGCGTCGTGCAAAGGTCGCGCCCCCCGCCCACGGACGCCGGTCGCCGAAGATGCCCTCCTCGCTTGCACGGCACGTCTCCGTAGCGTCAGTTGAGGGACGGGTGCCCACTGCCTCGGGAGGACGCTGATGAACGCCGCGCGGTCGACCCGCCTCTTGTCCTTGTTGTTGGGAGCGTCGCTCCTCGGCACGCCGCTCCGGGCTCAGCACGTCCCGCGGCTCGACTCCTACGACGGGGTCGTGGTCCGGATCCTCCAGAGCAACAACGCCGGCGACGTCCAACACGTCATCGACCCGCTGAGGAACGAGGTCGTGGGCGTCATCGAGGGCTGTCCCCGGCCGCACAACCTCTTCGCCCACCCGGAGGGGCTCCACTTCTACTGCACGAACGAGTTGGAGAGCACGCTCGACGTCTTCGACACCCGCTCGTTGCGGCTCGTCGAGCAGCTCCCGCTCACGGCGCGGCCCAACAAGGGAGCGATCAACAAGAAGCATCGGAAGATCTACGTCGGGATCGCCGCCGCGCCCTTCGTCGACGTGTTCAGCCTGGACACGCACGAGAAGCTCGGGAGCATCCCCGTCACCACGGGGATCCACAACGTCTACGTGAGCCCGGACGGCAACTGGGTCGTCGCGGGGCTGAATGCGCGCAGCGAGAACTCGATCGAGGTCATCGACCCCACCATCGACGAGGTCGTGCGGACGCTCACGCTCGAGGACGACCAGGGCGTGCACCACACCGTGCGCCCCATGGCGTTTCTCGCCGCAGACGACGGCTCGACCGACAAGTTCTTCGCCCACGGGTCCGGCGTGAACGGCATCTGGGTGCTCGACTGGGAGACGGGCGAGAAGGAGCGGATGCTCTTTCCGCCGCCGCTTCCCGCCTGGCAGCGCAACGCGGACGGAAACCAGGGGGCGCCGATGCACGGCCTCGAGGTGCTGCCGGACCGCTCCGCGGTGTGGGCCTCGAGCCGGCTCGACAGCCGGATCTACGGCTGGTCGCTCCCCGACTTCGAGTTCCTGGGCGGGATCGAGGTCGGGCCGACCGCCAACTGGATGACGTCGACGCCCGACAGCAGGTACATGTACGTCGCGGTGTCCGGCGTCGACTACACGATCGCGATCGACCTCGAGACCCACGAGATCATCGCCAAGATGCGGACCGGCGCACGGCCCGCCCGGATCGACGTCGCGATCCTGCCGCCGGACCGGGTGAGCGACGGTGGGAGCGGCTCCCGATGAGCGGGCACGGCGGCCGGCTCGACCGGGCCGTGCGCCTCCCTGCCTTCGCGCTCGCGCTCGTGGCCGGGGTGGGCGTCTTCGCCACGGTCGGCCTCACGCACGCACCCGACGACGTGCCCGCGCCGGCGGCGACGGCCGAGGGCCCGGCCGAGCGCGGGGTCGAGGTCGCGGCGAACTTCGACTACTACCGCCAGAACATCGAGCCGATGTTCGCGCGACCCCGCGGCTACCCGAACGGCGGTGGAAATCCCGCGTGCGTCATGTGCCACAGCTGGCAGACCGGCCTGCGCTTCGCGCTCGAGGACATGACGGAGACGCCGGACGGCTGGACGTGGACCCCCGGCCAGTCCCAGGCCAACTACGACGTCGTGACCAAGCTCGTGAACGCCTCGGACCCCGCCAGCAGCAAGCTGCTGACGAAGCCGCTGGCGCCGCAGGCCGGGGGCGAAGGCCACTCGGGTGGCAGCTACTGGGAATCGACGAGCGACCCGGAGTATCGGATCGTGCTCGGGTGGATCGGGACGCTCCCGGCCGAGCGCTTCACGCCGCCCCCGGAGCCCGAGCTCGACTTCGAGTTCTACAGCACGTGCGTCCAGGACGTGATCCGGAGCCCGAAGTACGGGCAGCTCTCCTGCTCGGTCTGCCACGCCGGCGGCGCCATCGGCTTCGCGCCGATTCCCGCCGACGGCACCTCCTGGACGGAGGAGGAGGCGCGCCGGGGCTTCGAGGTCATGAAGCGCCTGATCGTGCCCGGGAACCCGCGCCAGAGCCGGTGGATGCTCAAGCCGCTCCACCTGGACGGGGGCGGATCGTACACGCACAACGGGCCCCGCAGATGGCAGTCGATGGACGACCCCGAGTGGCAGATGCTCGCCGCATGGGTGAGGGGAGAGCGCACGGGTAGCGACTGCGCGATGTAGCGGCTGGAGCCTCTACGGCTCCTGGCGTGCCGAAAGCTCGATCGTGTATTCGCCGGTACCGGGCCCGGGGTCGCCGGCCAGGGTCGTGACCCGGAGAACGACCAGGGTCGGCGAATCGACCTCGGGCACCGTGAAGTCCAGCGTGTCCTTGGGCGCGGATCCCCCCGCGATGAGGGGGATGATGTCGAAGTAGTCGTCGTAGAAGTAGACGTTCACGTCCACCGCCATCCCGGTCGATCGAACGACGACCCGCGCCCGCGCGCCCGGAACGGCCGAGTACACGTAGTCGTCGTAGAGCCGACCGAATTGGGTCCGGTCACCCGGGCCGAGGGCTCCCGCCAGGGACTGACCCGGCACGATGTCCCGGGCCTCCTGGGCCATGCCCGCGGCGGGCCACATGAGCATCAGGATGGCCAAGGTCCGGACCATTGGGCCTCCAGCCGAGGTCGTGGGACAAGCAGCGGCGTCAGCGACGGCCCAATTGATCCGGGACCAGGAGCCGGGCGCAAGCGGAGCAAGGGCATCGGGCGGCGCGGGCGCTCGCCGATTCGGGCGAGGGATCGCGGCCGGGGCGATCGACATTCCGGCGGCGAGGCGGACGTTGCACCGCCTTCCTCCACGAAGGCTGACGGGACCGCATCGGGGAGCTTTCCCACCGGTTCCACGCGCCGATCGCCCGACGCCGGCTCCGGCATCGCGAGTCGGCAAGAGCTGCACACCTCCGTGGGCTTGCCAAGCCGACCGGTCGACCACTGCGTCCCCGTCAGCTCGCCGGGCGGATCACTCCGTACGACTGCACCCGCCGACCCTCCGGCGTCTCCGGACCCGTCACCCAGATTCGGGCACCGAGCTGCGCCGCGAGCTCGTCCGGCACGCCCACCAGCGCTACGGGGTCGTCGCCGTCCAGCCGAAACGACCCCTGTCCGCCACTCAGCAGGCCGACCGCAGGTCTCTCGTCGTTGATCGACACGATCTCGTACTCCGTGATCTCGA
>JBFFWJ010000182.1:0-6778 GCA_041570315.1 Longimicrobiales bacterium
CCGGAGGAGAGCTCGGCGTCGGCGCCGGAGGACTCTCTCGGGCGGCTCGACCCGCGCGGCCTGGAGCGGTTCCGGCAGATCGTCGCCGAGCTCAAGTCGGAGCAGGCGATCGGCCTGCCGGCGCTGGCCGTGGCCACCCGGGAGCTGTCGGCGCTCGCCGACCGGCTCGACCGGGTCCGCCCCCGCTAGAGGCCCCGAGGCACGCTCGGGCGCGCGTCCGGGGCCGGTGCTCCAGCCTTCTTGCGGATTCCGCTGCCCCGCCGCATTGATAGCGCCCGGAGCCTCCGCGTCCCCGTGGACCCCGAGGCCTCTGCCGGTCGGCCCCGCCTCCGGCCGTTGATCGATGCCCACCCCGATGCACGCGCCACGAGAGCGGACAAGGGAGCGGTCCATGGAACCCACCAACACCCGGGATCCTCAATACTATCACCGGGTCGTGGACTGTCAGTGGGCGTGTCCCGCGCACACGAACGTGCCCGAGTACATCAGGCTGATCGCGGACGGCAGGTACACCGACTCGTACATGCTCAACCGCAAGTCCAACGTCTTTCCCGGCATCCTGGGCCGAACCTGCGACCGCCCCTGCGAGCCCGCGTGCCGGCGCACGCGCGTGGAGGAGGAGCCGGTCGCGATCTGCCGGCTCAAGCGGGTCGCGGCAGACCTCAGGGACGAGGTCAAGCACCTGCTCCCCACGGCTCCGGAAGAGAAGAACGGAAAGCGGATCGCGTTGATCGGGGCCGGACCGGCCTCGCTGACCGTCGCCAACGACCTGATGCCGCTGGGCTACGAGTGCACGATCTTCGAGGCGCTCCCCAAGCCGGGCGGCCTCATGCGCACGAACATTCCCTCCTTCCGGCTTCCCGTGAGGGTGCTCGAGGAGGAGATCGACTACATCCTCGACATGGGCGTGGACGTCCGGTACGACCACCGCATCGATTCCCTCAAGGAGCTCCTCGACGCCGACGAGTTCGACGCGGTCTTCATCGGCACGGGCGCGCCCAAGGGCAAGGAGCTGGACATCCCCGGCCGCGAGGAGGCCGACGCGAACGTCCACATCGGCATCGAGTGGCTCGAGGCGATCCACTTCGGGCACGTCGACTCGGTCGGCGAGCGCGTCCTCGTGATCGGCGTCGGCAACACGGCGATGGACTGCTGCCGCAGCTCGAAGCGGCTCGGGGGCAAGGACATCAAGGTCATGGCGCGCAAGACGCGGCCGTACTTCAAGGCCTCTCCGTGGGAGCTCGAGGACGCCGAGGACGAGCAGGTCGAGATCCTCGTGAACCACGCGCCGCAGCGCTTCGTGGTCGAGGGGGGCCAGCTCAAGGGGATGGTCTTCGACGTCGTCGAGTGGCAGGAGAACGACAAGGGACGCCTGGTCAGCACCAAGCTCGACGAGACCTTCATCCCGGCCGACGACGTCGTGCTGGCGATCGGGCAGGACAACGCCTTCCCGTGGATCGAGCGGGACATCGGCATCGAGTTCGGGGATTGGGACATGCCCGTGGTCGACCGGGCGACCTTCATGACGACGCGTGAGGGGGTCTTCGTGGGGGGCGACGCGGCGTGGGGTCCGGAGAACATCATCTGGGCCGTGGAGCACGGGCACCAGGCCGCGATCTCGATCCACAACTACTGCCGCGGGATCCCGGTCACCGAGCGCCCGCCCTACGGGATGACGCTCGAGTCGACCAAGATGGGGATCCACGAGTGGCGCTACTCGAACGACTACGATCCCAACGAGCGCACCCGGATGCGCTACGTGGAGCTCGAGAAGCGCCTCGCGGACATGAAGGTCGAGGCGGAGCTCGGGTTCGACGTGGAGCAGGCGGCCCGGGAGGTCGACCGGTGCCTGAACTGCGACGTCCAGACCGACTTCACGGCGAACCTGTGCATCGAGTGCGACGCGTGCATCGACGTCTGCCCGGTCCTGTGCCTGACGATCGCGGCGGGCGGCGAGGAGGAGGATCTCCGCACGCGGCTCACGGCCCCTGCGGAGAACCTCGACCAGGCGCTGTACGTCTCCGAGGGGCTGCCGCAGACGGGTCGGGTGATGGTGAAGGACGAGGACCTCTGCGTGCACTGCGGCCTGTGCGCCGAGCGATGCCCCACCGCCGCGTGGGACATGATGCAGTTCGACCTACTCAACCCTCACGCGGGACACGTGTCTTGGCCCCCGACAGCGGTTACGGCGTTAACGACTTCGCCCTGAAGGTCGCCACGGTCAACGGGACCGGGTCGGCCAGCGCGAACGGGCTCCTTCTGCAGGCACTCTTCCGGATGGGGATCCCCGTGTCCGGCAAGAACGTCTTTCCGTCGAACATCCAGGGTCTGCCCACCTGGTACGAGATCCGGGTCAACCGGGACGGCTACACGGCCCGCAGCCCGGACTTCCAGCTCGTGGTCGCGATGAACCCGCAGAGCTACGCGCGCGACATCGAGGAGGTCGTGTCCGGCGGGTGGCTCCTCTACGACAGCACCAAGGAGCTCGACGACGAGTTCCGGCGTGACGACGTGACGTTCCTGGGGGTGCCGCTCGCGCGGATGTGCGTGGAGCACTTCGACGGCTCGCGCACCCGCATCCTCATGAAGAACATCGCGTACGTCGGGGCGCTGGTCGCGCTGCTCGACATCGACAAGGACGTGGTGACGGGGATGCTGCAGGAGAAGTTCGGCTCCAAGCAGCATCTCATGGACGCCAACCACAAGGCGATCGAGCTGGGGCACGATTACGCGGCCGAGCATTTCGACTGTCCGCTGCCGATCCGCCTCGAGACGATGGACGCGACCCGCGACCGCGTCATGATCACGGGCAACGCCGCGGCCGCGCTGGGGTGCGTGTACGCCGGCGCGACCGTCGGAGCCTGGTACCCGATCACGCCCTCGACCTCGTTGATGGACGGGTTCACGGAGTACTGCCGGCGCTTCCGGGTCGATCCCGAGACGGGCAGGAACAACTTCTGCATCCTCCAGGCGGAGGACGAGCTCGCGGCGGCCGGCATGGTGATCGGCGCCTCCTGGATGGGGGCCCGGGCCTTCACCCCCACGAGCGGCCCCGGGATCTCGCTCATGAGCGAGTTCATCGGCCTGGCGTACTACGCCGAGGTGCCCAGCGTCTTCTTCGACGTGCAGCGCACCGGCCCGTCGACGGGAATGCCGACCAGGACGCAGCAGGGCGACCTGATGCTGTGCGCGTACGCGTCGCACGGGGACACGAAGCACATCGTGCTCTTCCCGGCCGATCCGAGGGAGTGCTTCGAGTTCGCCGTCGCGGCCTTCGACCTCGCGGAGCGCTTCCAGACGCCCACGTTCGTGGTCCTCGACCTCGACATCGGGATGAACGATTGGATGATCCCGAAGCTCGAGTGGGACGACGCCTACGCGCCCGACCGGGGCAAGGTGCTCGACGCCGACGAGCTGGAGGCGGTCGAGAGGTTCTACCGCTACCTCGACGTCGACGGGGACCACGTGCCGTATCGCACGCTCCCGGGCGTGCACCCGAAGGGCGCGTACTTCACGAGGGGCTCCGGGCACGACAAGTACGGTCGCTACACGGAGGACTCCGACGCCTACGTGGAGGTCGTGGACCGGCTGCTCGCCAAGGTCCACTCGGCGGGCGAGCACGTGCCGGCGCCGGACGTGCACGGCGGCGGGTCCGCGGACGCGCTCGTGTCGATCGGCGGGTGCCACTGGGCTGTGCTCGAAGCCCGCGACGAGCTGGCACGGCGGGGCGTCGAGATGGACTACCTGCGGGTGCGCGGCTTCCCCTTCGGCCGCGCCGTGGAGGACTTCCTCGCCGATCACGAGCGGGTCTTCGTGATCGAGCAGAACCGGGACGAGCAGCTCCGCAAGCTGCTGGCGATCGAGAGCGGCTGCCCCAAGGAGAAGCTGATCTCGATCACCTATTACGGGGGCCAGCCGCTCAGCAAGGGTCACGTCCTCGAGGGACTCGCGCCCCACCTGCGCATACCCACCCTGGAAGTGGCGTCATGAGCTACATCGCCAAGCCGGTCGCCCGGCACCCGAAGATGCCGGTCAACGCCCTCGGCCTGACGCCGCGGGACTACGAGGGCTCGATGTCGACGCTGTGCGCCGGCTGCGGGCACGACTCCGTGACGGCCGCGCTGATCCAGGCCTTCTTCGAGCTCAGCGTGGAGCCGCATCGCGTGGTCAAGCTGTCGGGGATCGGCTGCTCCTCGAAGACGCCCACGTACTTCGTCAGCGAGGCGCACGGCTTCAACTCCGTGCACGGCCGCATGCCCTCGATCGCGGCCGGGGCGAACGCGGCGAACCGCGACCTCATGTTCGTCGGCATCTCCGGGGACGGGGACTCGCTCTCGATCGGGCTCGGCCAGTTCTGCCATGCGATCCGCCGCAACGTGCACCTGCTGTACGTGCTCGAGAACAACGGGGTGTACGGGCTGACCAAGGGCCAGTTCTCCGCGTCGGCGGACGTCGGCAGCACGTCGAAGGGGGGGATCGCCAACCGCCAGGAGCCGATCGACCCCGTCGTGCTCGCGCTCTCGCTGGGTGCGAGCTTCGTGGCCCGATCCTTCTCCGGGGACAAGGAGCAGCTCGTGCCGATCCTCAAGGCCGGGCTGCTGCACGACGGCTTCGCCTTCGTGGACGTGATCTCGCCGTGCGTGACCTTCAACGACCACCGCGGCTCGACGAAGAGCTACGCGCACACGCGCGAGCACATGCACGAGGTGATCGAGGCCGACTTCGTTCCGCTGCGCCGCGAGATCACCGCGGAGTACCCGAAGGGCTCGGTGCGCCAGGTCACGATGCACGACGGGAGCGTGGTCAAGCTCCGCAAGGTCGAGGAGGACTACGATCCGACCGATCGCCACCACGTCATCGACTACGTCTGGGCCGCCGCCGACAAGGGGGAGATCGCGACCGGGCTCCTCTTCATCGAGGAGGCCAACGAAGACCTGCACGGCTTCGAGAACACGGTGGAGCGCCCGCTCGTGAGCCTGCCCTTCGAGGAGCTGTGCCCGGGGCGCGCCGCGCTCGAGGAGCTCCAGAGGGAGTGGCGCTAGGGCCCGTCGCCGACCGCGCCGCACGCCACCGGGCCGGACGGGGCAGGCGGAACGTTTCGTCGTCCCTCAGGAGCAGTCGGGGCGCGCGGCCTCGACCTGGAATTCGTGGAGGGGGAGCCCGCTCGGAACGGACGCCGGGATCAGCGCCCGTAGCCGGTCCGGGTGGGCATCCGGATCCGCGAGCCCGTTCGCGACGAAGTCCGTGATCCGATCCAGCTCCTCGCCGGTGAGGAGGGGCGGGCTGCGGACCAGGTCGTGGAGCCGCTCGAGCATGGGCTCGACGGGACCCATGGGGCCGTGCAGGCTGGGGTCGAGCGGGAGGGTGCTGTAGCCGTCGAGCATCTCGAGGACCCGCAGGTGATGGCGGATCGCGTCGCGCACGCAGAGATAGGCCCCGTTGTGCATGAGGGACGGCTGGTACAGGGCGTTGCGCAGCGGCGACGTCCGGAACTGGTACCGGTCCTCGGGGTCGCCGGTATGGCGCTCCGCGCCGAAGTCCTCGTTCGCGCCCGCGCCGTCGAAGCGGGCGTTGGTCCGGGCCGGCACGAGCTGAGGCACCGCCAGCACGTGCGTGTCGAAGTCGCTGAACATCTCGTTGGCGTAGCCGCGCACGATGTGGCACTCCCCGCAGAATGCCTCTCCGAAGAAGAGGATGCCGCCGCGCTTCTGATCGGCCGTGAGCGCGGCGCGGTCTCCGCGGGCGAAGGCGTCGACCGGGGCGTCGGCCCGAACCAGCGTCAGCTGGAACTCGGCGATGGCCCGAGCCACGTGCTCGAAGTCGATGGGGGCGCCGGCCGCGACGTCGTCGAAGACGGCCCCGAAGAGCGTCCGGTACTCCGCGACCGCGTCGATGCGGGCCGCGATCTCGGCGCGCATCAGATCGTGGCTCCCCGCGAACTCGAAGCCGGCCATCTCCT
Organism: Longimicrobiales bacterium; assembly: GCA_041570315.1. GTDB lineage: Bacteria > Gemmatimonadota > Gemmatimonadetes > Longimicrobiales > Gaopeijiaceae > JBFFWJ01. The sequence goes on from JBFFWJ010000182.1 coordinate 5,960, forward strand.
CCCGGCTGACCACGGGGGTGTGGGCCTGCGCCTGCAGCAGGTGGTCCAGGCCCGAGAGCGACAGGCCCTCCGGCTCGGGCAGGGCGAAGCCCGCCGAGCCGTCGAACGGGTCGAGCGAGAGCGACTCGAAGCGCGCGTCCCACATGAGCCGGGGGTAGAAGGCCGCGTTGACCACCGAGGGGGCTCGGCGGAGGTTCCGCGGGCCCGCCCGGCCCGGCCCGACGACCCCGTTGTTGCCGACGCCGATCGCGATCGACTGCGAGTCGTTGAAGCCGACGTTCGGCCCGTGACACCCCGAGCAGCTGTTGTCGCGGGTCAGCGAGGTGACGGGGTCGAAGAAGAGGAGCCGCCCCACGTCGGCGAGCCGGGCGTCGACCGGCCGTCCCAGGCGCGCCTCGAGCGTCTCCTCGATGCGCCCGGTGAAGGAGCGGCTCTCGAGCATCGCCGTCAGGACCGGATCGAGCCGCTCGTCGCCGCGCTCGGCGGCGGATCCCGGCCCCGTCGGCTGGCCGCCGCAGGCGGCGGCGATCAGCGTCACGGCGGCGATGCGCCGGAGGGCCACCGGTCGTCCCGGCGTCGCGAAGCGGTGGATCGGCGTGGCGGGCATCCGGGACAGGGCCGTGCGCGGCGGGGTCGACGTTCGAGTCGCTTCACGGCGTCCGCGAAACGTTGAGACGGTCGGTGCGTATCACTACGCGTGCTCGCGCACCGGGGGCAAGGGCTCCCGCCGTGCCCCCTGCTCCGAGCGCCCTCCTTTTCCTCGGGACGGCCCGATCATGAGCATCAAGCATCTCCTCGCCCTCGCAGCCGCGCTCGGCG
>JBFFWJ010000183.1:0-6767 GCA_041570315.1 Longimicrobiales bacterium
AGCGCGCCAAGCTCCGGGCGGTCGGCTGGAGAAGCTCCGTCAGATCCGCCGGAGCCACCGTCCCCTGCGAGCCCACCGACGGCTGGGCGGGGTCGGAGTCCGCGAACCGGCCCACGGCGGGGACAACGCCGGGCTCCGCGCCACCGGCCGCGACCTGCTCCCCGGGGACCGGGGCGAGGCGCGCTTCCGCGGCGGACTCCTCTTCGGCGAAGCCCTGCATCGCCTGCCGCGTGGCAACGACGTCGGGCGAGGACGGGGCCATGGCCCCCGTCGTGGACGCATCGAGATCGAGACGGGCCGCCCGAGCGGCCTCGCGCTCGGACCTGCCCAGCGGAGCGGCTGCGGCCACCTCACGGTCCGTCTCTCCGATCGCCCCCCGAGGAACCGCGGCCCCCGCCGGCCCCGGCGGCGACGATCGATCCAACCGCCCATCGCCCACCAGCCATCCGACCCCGAGCGCAGCCACGATGGACGCCGCCCATCCGAGCCGGTAGAGACGGAGGGCACTCGGACTCGGCGCGGGGCGGGTCGCCCGAACGTACGCCTTCAGGTCCTCGAAGCTCGGCGCCTCCACGTCGGGAACGGCCAGGCCCAGGATCGCGCTGACGTCCTGACGGAGCCCACGCTCCCCCTCGAGCCGGGCCGCGCACTCGGCGCAACCGTCGAGGTGCTCCCGGATCCGCTCCGCCTCGGCGGCCGGATACTCGTCGAGCGCTCCGTCCAGATAGGCGTGCAGCGCGCCCTCATCGACGTGCGACATTCGCCTTCTCCCTTTCGTCGTAGGCTTCGGCCAGCCGGCGGCGCGCCCGGGCGAGCGTCGTGCCCACCGCACCCACCGCCAGGCCCAGCTCCCTCGCGATCTCCGTATAGCTCTGGCCCGCGTCCCACAGCAACAGCGCCTCCCTGTCTCTCTCGGTCAGCGCGTCGAGCGCCTCGCGCACCGCCTTCCAGCGCTCCTGCTGCGCGAGCTCCGATGCCGGGTCGGACGACGGGGAACCGGCCTGCGACTCCGCCTCGCTCTTCAGCAGCACGAGGTGCCTCTTTCGCCGCAGCGCGGTCCTCGCCTCGTCGCGGGCCAGGTTGGCCGCCACCTGGAAGAGCCAGGGGCGCGGGCGCTTCGGCTCGTGCCGCAGCGCACGCACGAAGGCCTCCTGGGCCAGGTCGCGGGCCCGTTCCCCGTCCCACACCTTCCGGTGCAGGAAGCGGACGAGGTCCGGAAACGTCGTCCGGTACAGCTCGTTCCAGTCGGTGGCCACGTCAACCCCCGTTCGGTCCCCGGAAGCCGCGCACGACCTCGCTCAACTCCGCGGCGGACATCCTCTCGCGGCCCTCGGGCCCGACGCGGATCGCGACCCGGGCGCCCGCGACCACCACCTCGTCCAGCTCGCGCAGCACGAGCCCGAGCTCCGGCAGGGACCGGATCAGGTCGAAGTACGCCGTGCTGAAGGCCTCGATCTCAATCAGGCGCGCACTCTCGTCGAGCGCAACATCCGTCCATACCCCGCCTTCCAGGCGGAAGACCCGGCCGGCGATGGCGCGCGGGGCCCCCACCGCGCCGCTTCGGTCTCCGAGCTCGACCGCGAGCTGCTCCTCGGCACGCGCCAGATCGGCCGCGGACGCGGTCTCGCGGCGCTGTCGTGCCGCCTCCGCCATCCGCACGGCGGTCGCCCCCGTCGTGGGTGTGGACGCAGGCGCGCGGGCGGCCGGCGCGAGGAAGTCGACGACGCGCCCGCCGACTCCGCGCATTGGCATCCGTCCATGCGCCGCCACGATCGGCTCCTCCACGAGGTACGCGGTGTAGCGGCTCGGAAGCCCATAGCGCAGCGCCAGCGCGCGGATCTCCTCGGCCAGGCTCGCCGTTTCGCCTTCCGTCCAGATCAGGCGCTCCAGGTGTCCGAGCCTGCGGGAGGCCCACAGCCGCGGAATGAACGCGTTGGCGTCCGAAGCCTCCGGAAAGACCAGCTCGGTCGAGAACTCGAGGGCGCGGGCGGCCCGAGTCCCGCTGACGGTGATCTGACCGTGTCCGTCACCCGCGTAGCGTCCGAACAGGACGAGCTCGTCACCCGCGAAGACGTCCGGAATCCGCACCGGGTAGATCTCGTCGAGGACGATGGGCCCGCCCGAGAGGCGCAGGTCGGTCAGCACGGGGTGCCGGATCTTCGCGGCGAGCAGGGAGAGGACGCGCTCGACGCTCTCCCCCGGCTGCACGTAGTCGGTGTCGCCGCGCCCCGCCTCACTCAGACGGTCCAGGAGGAGGGTGTTGACGTCCGGTCCCACGCCGAAGGCGAAGACGCGCGCGCGTCCCGCCCCTGCCTGCGCCATGTCGGCGAGGCGCTCCGGGCTCTGCTCGCCGACGGAGGGCAGACCGTCGGTGAGGAAGAGCACGACGGGGAGCCGCCCGCGGGGGCTCTCCAGCCGGAACGCCTCCTCGAGCGCCGCACCGATGTTGGTGCCGCCGTCCGCCTCCAGGTCGTCGATCCAGGCTCGCGCGCGATCCAGGGAGGATCCTCGCGCCCGCCGCCAATCCGTGCTCTGCACCCGCACCGCGTTCGAGAAGGAGATGAGCCGGAACCGATCCTCGGGCGCCAGCGTCGCCAGGAGCTGGTGGAGAGCCTGGCGGGCCTGCTCGATCTTCTCCCCGGACATCGACCCGGACACGTCGAGCACGACCGTCAGGTCGCGGGGCTCCGAGGTCTCGGTGTCGCGATCCGGCGAGAGCGTCAGCATGAAGTAGCCGTCCCGGCCGATGGGGCGGTGCGTCGCCACCGACATGCTGACCGCGTCGCCGGCCAGCGGGAGGAAGACGGCCAGTCGCCCGACGATCTCCTCGTCGATCGACACGGTCATCTCCTCCTCGTCCCGCTCGACGTTCAGCGCGTGCGTGGGAGAGAAGGGATCCAGGAAGCCCGCGCCGTCGTCCACGTGGATCCTGAAGCTCGTCTCGACCGGCTCGGACGCCGACCGTCCCACGGCGGGACGTCCCGCGTCACCGAGCGTCGCTCCGCGCACGCCCCCCTGGTACACGAGCTGCAGCGCGTCGCCCGCGCGCTCCAGGACCTGGGTGTAGCGCAGCCTCACCCTGCGTGTCTCTCCCGGCTGGATCGGAAAGACCCGCGCCCGTAGGAGACCCTGCCCCGCCAGCTCGATGAGCGCCGGGTCCGCCCTGCGCCGTACGATCTCCTCGTAGATCCGCCGGGCCTCGTCGGCGTCCATGATCTCGCCCCGCAGCTCCGCGTCGCCCTGAAAGAGCGAGAAGCCCCGGAAGACGGCCTCACCGGGGAGAGGATACAGGTACTCCCCCTCGGCCAGGCGACCTCCACGGTTCACGAACCACTCCGAAACCTCGATCTCGGCGACCCTTCCCCGGACGTCGACCACGACCTCGCTTCGTAGCTTGTCGACGGTGAAGCCACCCCGGTCCACGCCCGGCTCGATCCACCCCTGTCCCGCCGCAGGCGATCCGGCCACGGCCAGCATCGCCGCCGCGAGACGCCACGACTTGAGTTCCGTCACGCTACGCACCTTGCCCTCCAGCCAGGGATTCGCTCTCGCCCCATGTGACGCCCGACGTGCCCCCCCTTGCACAGCCCGGCTGATCTGACCTGATTTTTTCCTCCTGTCCCCGAAGCGGAGAGTGGAGGGCCTTCCCCTGAACATCGTGGTGCTGGGTGGTGGTCGAGTGGGTAGCGCGATCGTGCGCGACCTCGCCGCCGAAGACGATTTCTCGGTGCTGGTGGTCGACTTGGATCCCAACCGGGTCGAGGCCATGACGGAGTTCGGCGCCGACGGAGTCGTCGCCGACCTGTCGACGCAGGAGAACGTTTCCAAGGCCGTCGCGGACGCCGACCTCGTCGTCGGTGCCGTTCCGGGCTTTCTCGGCTATCGGACCGTGGAGCGCGTTCTGAGGGAGGGCCGCCCGGTCGTGGACATCTCCTTCTTCCCCGAGGACCCCTTCGGCCTCCGGGACCTGGCGGCCGAAGCGGGCGTGTGCTGCCTCTTCGACTGCGGGGTCGCGCCGGGCCTGAGCAACCTGGTCCTCGGCCGCATGGAGGCCCACCTCGACGAGACGACGTCCTTCCATTGCCTGGTCGGGGGGCTACCGGTCGAGCGCACGTGGCCCTGGGAGTACAAGGCGCCCTTCTCGCCGCGCGACGTCATCGAGGAGTACGTCCGCCCCGCCCGCATGCGCCGGGACGGCGTCGAGATCACGAAGCCCGCGCTGTCCGACGTGGAGCTCGTGGACTTTCCCGGCCTGGGGTCCCTGGAGGCCTTCAACACCGACGGGCTGCGCTCACTCCTGCGAACGTCGAAGACCCCGAACATGACCGAGAAGACCATGCGATACCCGGGTCACGCGGTGCGCATGAGAATCCTCAGGGAGGCCGGCTTCTTCTCCCCGAAGGAGATCCAGGCGGCTTCGGGCTCCGTCGTCCCCCGCGACGTCACCGAGGCTCTGCTCTTCCACGCCTGGCGCTTCGAGGAAGGGGAGCCCGACCTCACCGTCATGCGCATCGTGGTGGAAGGGAAGAAGGACGGGATGGCGCTGCGCCACACCTACAACCTCCTCGACTACTACAATCCGGACACCGAGACGTCCTCGATGGCGCGCACGACCGGATACACGTGCACGGCGATGGTCAACCTGGTGGCGCGCGGGCTGTGGACGGAGCCGGGCCTCGCGCCGCCGGAGGTCGTGGGCCGCGACGCCGAGTGCTTCGACGCGGTCCTGAAGCACCTCGAGGACCGCGGCGTGCACATCTTCCAGAGGGTCGACCAGAGGGTCGACGAGCGCTAGGGCGAGCGCCCCGGCGCCCTCAGGACGGGGAGCCGGCCGGCCTCGATGTGCCCGTCCATGATCCCCCAGGCCACCAGGCCGTCGTCGGAGCGCGGCTCGAGGAGCGAGAAGGCGAGGCGGCCCAGGCGCTGGTTGAGCGGGACGACGACGGTGCCGGGCGGAAGCGGCTGGAACGGCACCCCGCTGTCGGTCCATTCCCCCCAGACGGTCCTCTCGAAGCGCCCCTGGAACTCCCGCTCCGCCACCGCCGTGGAGTCGATGCGGAACGGCTCGGCGATCGCCGACGTCTCCTGGAGCACGGGGACGGCCACGATCCCGTGCGCGCGCAGCAGCTCGACCACCTCCTCCGCGCCGGGCAGGAGGTAGTACGCCTCGGGCGCCCGCTCCGACTCCGTCGGCCGGAACGTCCCGTACTCGTACATCGGCGTGGGGATCGAGACGTCGCGGCGCAGGAGGATGACCTCGTCCGTCACGGGGTGACGCTGCTCCTCGACCTCACCGAGGAGGATCGTCACCTCGTCCGCGGAGCGCTCGAAGTCGGCGCGGGTCGCCAGCTCCTGACCGACGACCGAAAGCGCGTCGGCCGACTCCACGATGTCGCGAATCTGGACCGCGTGCTCCTGCGCGTACCCCAGGACCTCCTCGACGAACCAGAGCGTCGCCATCACCCGGTCCTCGAAGGACGCGTAGGCGTACGCCTCGCTGAGGATCGCGAAGCGGTTTCGCAGGCCGAGGTAGTTGTTGTTGAACCGCGGCCGGTGGTCGAAGGTGTACCACCCGGGCCTGCGTGGGCTGTGGTTGCCGTAGTAGTAGTACTCCCACCCGTGCTCTTCGCGGATCCGCTCGGTGAGCGTCGGCAGCCAGTCCGTGCGCAGAAAGGTGTCGATCGCCGCCGGCGTGTTGGGGTGCAACGGGGGCGAGTAGGTCAGATGGTACGCGTGGCGCGTCCCGTTCGTCGTGTGCAGGTCGACGCCGACATGGGGATCGTAAGCGGTCAGCAGGCTGGCCAGCGCGCGAGCCTCGGGCGAGTCCAGCTTCATGTGGTCGCGGTTCAGATCGAGCCCCTGCGCGTTCGGTCGCTGTCCCATCCCCCCCAGCGGACCGTGCTGCCGCGGCCGGTTCGTCAACGCCGTCCGCTCGTTGCCGTCTGCGTTGTAGATCGGCGCCACGAGCAGGACGAGATCGCGGGTCCAGTCGGGGTACCGACCCAGGGCCCAGTCCCGCACGAGCATGAGCAGAGCCTCCTTTCCGCACACCTCGCCCGCGTGGATGTTGCCCTGCAGGTACACGCGGGTCTTTCCCGTGGCGCGCACCGCCTCCGGCGTGGCGTCGGGCGCACCCAGGACCAGGAGTGGCAGGCTGCGCCCCTCGACGGTCTCCCCGAAGCTCGTCAGGTGGATGTCTTCGGACAGCGCCGCGAGGCGCTCGGCCATCGCCATCACCTCCCGGTAGCTGCTCGTCTCCCGGAAGTCGCTGGCCTCTGCGCGCGTGCGCAACTCCGCGAGCGACTGGGCCGAGGACGCGGGAGCCACGGCCAGAGCCAGCAGGCAGGTGCCCCCGACGACGGAGGGAAGGGCCCGTGCGCGGGTCCTGGGGCGTGGTTGCATCGGAGGCGCTCCTCCTCGTGGGACGGCTGAATCCGTCCCGAATCTACGCCCTGGCCGACCGCGCTACCACGGCCGCCGGCTCGTCCGTCGGGAGGGGGTCACGGCGCGCTCGGGCGTCCGGGCGCAGCGGGCCGGACCGAGATTCGCGCTTGCCGTGGTCGCGGCCACCGCGTCCCTGTACCTTCCGCCCGCCCCGACCGCGGGACGACGCGCCGCGGGCCCCGCACACTCCACGAGCCCCTTCGGTGACCCGATCGCTGCCCGTCTTCTACGACTGTCTGAACTGCCCTTCCTACTGCTGCACCTACCCGCGCATTCCCGTCAACAAGCGAGACGTGAGGCGCCTGGCCAAGCACCACGGCATC
>JBFFWJ010000184.1:0-6764 GCA_041570315.1 Longimicrobiales bacterium
CGCGTCGGCGAGGGCGCTGCCGCACCGCCTGGAGCCCGTGGCGGAGCGTGACGGCGTGCTCTGGATCAACGACTCCAAGGCCACCAACGTCGTGGCCGCCCGTAGCGGTCTCGAGAGCCTGGACCGCCCGGTGGTGCTCCTGCTCGGCGGAAAGGACAAGGGGGAGGACTTCGGTGCGTTGGCGGAGGCGGTCTCGCGCCGCGCCCGGACCGTGCTCGCGTACGGGGCCGCCGGGGAACGGATCGCTCGCGAGCTCTCCGCCGCCCTGCGAGAGCGAGCGGGGCTCGGCGCGCGCCGTGCCGAAGGCGATGAGGAGGGCCGGCCGCCCACGGTGGAGCGTGTGCACGGAGGCTTCGCCGACCTCGTCGCGCGGGCGGCCGCGGTCGCCGAGCCCGGCGACGCGGTGCTCCTCTCTCCGGCCTGCTCGAGCTTCGACATGTTCGAGAGCTACGAGGAGCGGGGCCGCCGCTTCGCCCAGCTCGCACGGGGGCCGGGATGACGGCACGGTCCATGGACATCGTCCCGCCCCGTCCCGCCCGCCTGCCCGACTCGGGGCTCGGCAAGGGCTGGGAGGCCGCAGCGATCATGGGGCTGACCCTCCTCGTCCTCTCCTTCGGATTCGTCAGCCTCTACAGCGCGTCCGCGGTCCACGCCCTTCGGCAGAGCCAGCCCGACACGTTCTACGTGGTCCGCCAGACCGTGGGCGCCGGCCTCGGCCTGATGCTGCTCCTCGTCTGCGCGGTGGCGCCGTACCGCTGGTGGGCCCGACTCGCCCGGCCGCTCCTGTCGGCCACGGTGCTCATGTTGCTCCTGCTCGTGCTTCCGTGGACCGAGTCGATCGCCCCGGAGATCAAGGGCGCTCGCCGTTGGCTCGTGGTTCCGGGCGGATCCTTGCAGCCCTCCGAGTTGGCGAAGATCGCCGTCATCGTGTGGACCGCCGCGCTCGCCGTGAGGAAGGTCGAGTACTTCCGCTCGCTGCGCCGAGGCCTCCTGCCGTTCCTCGCCGTGTGGAGCGTCGTGCTCCTCCTCGTGGCCGCGGAGCCCGACCTGTCGACGGCCGTGGTGATCGGCCTCCTCGGAACGATCGTCGTGTTCGCGGCGGGTGCCCGCATCGGGCACTTCGTGTTCGTCGGCCTGCTGCTGGCGCCGGTGGCCGGCAACCAGCTCGCAGTGGAATTCCGCTTGGACCGCATCCAGGCCTTCCTGAATCCTGCGGCGGACCCGATGGGCGCCGGATACCAGGTGCGCCAGTCGCTCGTCGCGCTCGGATCGGGAGGGGTGTCGGGCGTGGGCATCGGCGAGGGACGCCAGAAGTTCGGATTCCTCCCCGAGGCCCACAACGACTTCATCTTCGCGATGATCGGAGAGGAGTGGGGCCTGATCGGCGTCTCTCTGCTGGTGCTGCTGTACGTCGCGATCGTGATGGTGGGGTTCCGGATCGCGGGCCGCGCCCCCGACCTCTTCGGGGAGCTGCTGGCGATCGGCATGTCCAGCCTGATCGCCGTCCAGGCGATCCTGCACATGGCGGTCGGGCTGCGGCTCGCTCCGACCACCGGGCTCGCGCTGCCGCTCGTCTCGTACGGGCGGTCCAACCTCGTGGTCACCCTCGTGGCCCTGGGAATCCTGATGTCGGTGGCGCGCGCCTCGCCGGGCGGGAAGGCGGCTCGTGCATGAGGGCCCCGTCGTCGTCGTCTCCGGCGGGGGGACCGGTGGCCACCTCTACCCGGCGCTGGCGATCGCCGACGAGCTTCGGCGGCTCCGGCCGGACGTGCGCGTGGTCTTCGTGGGGGCGGAGCGCGGCCTCGAGGCGCGGGTCCTGCCGACCCGGGGCGAGGAGCACGTCCTGCTGCCGGTGCGCGGAATCGACCGCTCGCGCCGGCTCGCCAACTGGCGGGCCCTCACCGGCCTGCTCGTGGGGCTCTGCCGCGTGCTCCGCTTCTTCGGGCGGCGGCGGCCGGAGCTGGTGGTCGTGACCGGAGGGTACGCCGGTGCTGCCGCGGGCATCGCGGCCGGGCTCGTCGGAGTGCCCCTGGTCCTTCAGGAGCAGAACTCCGTTCCCGGGGTCGTGACCAAGCTGCTGACGCGCTGGGCGATGCGCGTGCACGTCGCCTTTCCGGAGGCGATCGACCGGCTGCCCCTGACGCCCGGGGCCGTTCGGGTCACGGGCAATCCGGTTCGCGACGCCCCCGCCATGGAGCGCGCGGCCGCCTGCGCCGGGTACGGCCTTCCGGGGGACGCGGCCGTCGTCGTCGTCGTCGGGGGCAGCCAGGGCTCGGTCGCGCTCAACCGTGTCGTCCTCGACCTGGCGCGAGCGGTTGCAGGCCGGGAGCTCGAGCTGCCAGCGGGGGTGCACCTGCTCTGGGCCACGGGCCCGCGCCACTACGAGGATGCCCTGTCGGCGCTCGGCCCCGAGGGCCCGCCGGCGTGGTTGCGGCCGGTCCCCTACTTCGACGACATGCCCGCCGCGCTCGCGTGCGCCGACCTCGCCGTGAGCCGCGCCGGCGCGATGTCGACGGCCGAGCTCCTGAACCAGGGACTTCCGGCGGTCCTGGTGCCGCTCCCGACTTCGGCGGAGGACCATCAGATGCACAACGCCCGTGCCCTGCAGGCCGCCGGCGCGGCGACCGTCATCCCCCAGCACGAGCTCACCGCGCACGTCCTGGCCGGGCGCCTCTCGCAGCTGCTCGGAGATCGCCGGTCTCTCGCGGCGATGCGTGAGCGTGCCCTGGCGCGGGCCCGTCCTGGCGCGAGGACGGAGATCGCCGCGGACGTCGCGTCGCTCCTCCCTCCGTCGCGGAGAGCCGCATGACGCCCCTCGACCTGCGCGCGCTCGATCCGGACCGCCCGGTGCACTTCGTCGGCATGGGCGGAGCGGGCATGCTCGCGCTCGCGGAGCTCCTCCTGCGCAGCGGGCGTCGGGTGAGCGGGTGCGACGTCAAGGACAGCGCGGGCCTCCGCGACCTGGCCCGCCTGGGGGGCGCGGTGCACATCGGGCACGATGCGGCGCACATCGAGGGGGCGGCGGCCGTCGTGCACACGGCGGCGGTCCACGCGGACCACCCCGAGCTGGCGGCGGCGCGGGATGCGGGCATCCCGGTCATGAAGCGGGCGCAGGCGCTCGGCGCCTGGGTCAACGCGGGCACGGTCGTGGCCGTCGCGGGGACGCACGGCAAGACGACGACGACGGCGATGATCACGGAGGTCCTGGCCGAGTCGGGGATGGATCCCACCGGCCTCGTCGGAGGTCGCGTCGCCGGATGGAACGGCAACCTGCGATTCGGCTCCCGGGAGCTCTTCGTCGTCGAGGCCGACGAGTACGACCGCTCGTTCCTGACGCTCACTCCTGACGTCGCCGTGGTCACGAACGTCGAGGCCGACCACCTGGACGTGTACGGTGACCTCGACGGCGTGCGGCGCGGCTTCGACGAGTTCCTGGCGGGCGTGCGCGGCCTCGGCCGCATCATCGTGTGCTCGGACGATCACGGCGCGTCGGCGCTCCTGCCCGCGCTGGGATCGGCGGGGTACACCTACGGCACGAACGCCGGCTCCATGCTGCGGGCGACCGAGCTGACGCTGAGCGAGGGGGCGACGCGCTGCGTCCTGCACGAGGAGGGCAGGAGGGTCGGGGCCGTGACGCTCGCCCTCGGCGGGCGCCACAACCTGCTCAACGCCCTCGGCGCCGCGGCGGCCGCCCGTGTCCTCGGAGCCGACTGGTCGTCGATCCGTGCCGCGCTCGCCCGCTTCCGAGGGGTCGCGAGGCGCTTCGAGCGGGTCGGAGAGGCGCGCGGGGTGGCCGTGGTCGACGACTACGCCCACCACCCCACGGAGATCACGGCCGCCCTGAGCGCCGTGCGGGCGATCTTCGCCGGACGGCGGATCGTGGCCGCATTCCAGCCCCACCTGTACTCGCGCACGCGCGACTTCGCACGCGAGTTCGGGGAGGCGCTCGCGCTCGCCGACGCGGTCTGGGTCACGGACGTCTTCCCGGCCCGCGAGGCGCCGATCCCCGGTGTGACGGGGCTGCTCGTGGTCGAGGCCGCGCGCGCGGCGGGCGCGCGGGACGTGCGCTACGAGCCCGAGCTCCAAGCCCTCCCGAGTGCGCTGGCGGACTCGCTCTCGGCCGGAGACGTCGTCCTGACGCTGGGCGCGGGCTCGATCGAGTCCCTCGGTCGTGAGCTGCTTCACGCCCTCGAGGAGCCCGTGCATGCCTAGGGACGTGCGGATCCTGCTCGCGACCGTCGTGGTGGCGGCGTTCGCCCAGTGGGGGCGCGGGATTCCGCGAGCGCTCGCGGAGGCGGACATCTTCACGATCGCCGAGGTGGAGGTGCGGGGCACGCGCTTCCTCGCGGAAGGTGACGTCGTCGAGCAGCTGGCCCTCGGTCCCGAGACCTCCGTTTGGACGGACAAGCAGGTTCTGGTCGAGCGGCTTCGCGAGCATCCGATGCTCAGGGACGCACGCATCACCCGACGCGTGCCGAGGGGGCTCCTGGTCACGGTGGCGGAGCGGCAGCCGATCGCGCTGGCTCCTGCGCCCACCCTCGAGCCGGTCGACGCCGAGGGCCGGCGTCTCCCGCTCGACCCGGCGGTTCATCGGCTCGATCTGCCGATCATCGCGTCGACGGGCGCGCCGTCGGCGGAAGCGCCCCACTTTCCCGAGGACGTCCGCGTGCTCGCGGGCGAGCTCGATCACCTGATGAGCGCCGACACCGCATTCCTGCAGCGGATCTCCAGCATCCACCGAAGGGACGACGGAACGCTCGTGGCGCGCTGGACCGAGCCGCCGGTCGACTTCCTGCTTCCTAGCCGCGCCTCGCCGTCACGGCTGCGTGAGGGTCTGGGTGCCCTCTTCCACGCGATCGCGAGCACGCCCGGAGCCGTGCCCGACGCGATCGACCTGAGATTCGCGGACCAGGTCGTGGTCCGCCGTTCGAGAGACTAGCCATGCGCTCCAACCTGATTGCCGGGCTCGACATCGGAACCGCGAACACCTGCGCCGTGATCGGCGCGATCGTGGAGGATCCCCGACGTCCCGGCCTCACGATTCTGGGCGTGGGACAGGCACGGACCGGCGGCCTCCGCGGCGATTCGGTGACGAACATCGACGAGATGACCGAGTCGGTGCGGACCGCCCTCAAGGAAGCCGAGCTCATGGCGGGCGCGACGGTCGACCGCGTGTACGCGGGGATCGGAGGGGACCAGGTCCGGGCGACCACCTCGATGGGTGTCGTGGCGATCGCGGACGAGGACGTGTCACGCGACGACGTCGAGCGCGTGCACGTCGTGGCTCGCGCGGTCGCGCTACCGCCCGACCGAGAGATGCTGCACGCGATCCCCCAGGAGTACCGGGTCGATCACCAGCCGGGCATCAAGGACCCGTTGGGCATGGCCGGCGTCCGGCTCGAGGCAGAGGTCTTCCTCGTCACCTGCCAGGTGACCACGTCGGCGAACATCCGCAAGGCGGTCAACCGGGCCGGGTACCGAGTGCAGGATCTGGTGCTGCAACCGCTCGCGGGCGCGCGCGCCGTGCTGACCGAGGACGAGCTCGAGGTCGGGGTGGCGATGATCGAGATGGGAGCCTCGACCACCGACATCGCGGTGTACTACGAGGGCAAGATCCAGCACGTGCGGATCCTGCCGTTCGGGGGGAACATCCTCACTGCGGATCTGGTGCGGGGCCTGGCCGTGCCGTACGGGGAGGCGCAGCGGGCCAAGGAGCGCCACGCGGCGGCCTTCGCGCAGCTCGTCGATCCCCGGGAGACGGTCGAGCTCCCCGGGCCCTCCCCCGGGCAGATGCGTGCGGTGGCCCGCGAGCTGATCGCCCACATCGTCGAGCAGCGGCTCGACGAGATGTTCGGCCTCGTGCAGGGCGAGATCCAGGCGCTCGGCCTCCTCGACAAGCTCGGAGCCGGCGTCGTCCTCACCGGGGGGACGGCCGCGATGCCCGGTATCGTGGAGCTGGCCCAGCAGATCTTCGCCTGCCCGGTCCGTCTCGGCGTGCCGGCCGAGGGACTCGGCGGGCTCGCCGACTCGGTCCGGCGGCCCCGGTTCGCGTCGGCGGCCGGGCTCGCCCTGTGGGGCGCCGATCGCTTCGCCGAAACGGGGCGCGGGGCTTCGACCGCGACCTCGGGCGTGATCACCAAGCTCGGAATCTGGCTGAAGGAATTCTTCTAGATCGACCCGCGTTGAACGAACTCCGCTAGGGAGGAGACATGATGATCTTCGAGTTCGAGGAGACCCCGATCCGAAATGCCCGGATGAAGGTCGTCGGTGTCGGGGGCGCCGGCGGCAACGCCGTGAATCGTATGATCGACGAGGAGCTCGAGGGCGTCGAGTTCATCTCGATGAACACCGACGCGCAGGCGCTCAAGGGCTCACAAGCCCAGATCACGCTCCAGATCGGCAAGAAGCTGACGCGTGGACTGGGTGCGGGCGCTCGCCCCGAGGTGGGACGGCAAGCGGTGGCCGAGAGCGAGGAAGAGGTGATTCGAGCGCTCGAGGGCGCGGACCTCGTCTTCGTGACGGCCGGCATGGGCGGCGGCACGGGGACCGGCGCGGCGCCCCTGGTGGCCGACCTGGCGCGCGAGCTGGGGGCGCTGACGATCGGGGTGGTGACGCGCCCCTTCTCCTTCGAGGGCAAGAAGCGCGCGCGCCAGGCGATGCAGGGGCTCGCCGAGCTCCGCCGCTCCGTGGACACGATGATCCTCGTGCCCAACGACCGCCTGCTCGCGGTCGTCCCCAAGGGCACGTCGTTCCGCCAGGCGCTC
>JBFFWJ010000185.1:0-6744 GCA_041570315.1 Longimicrobiales bacterium
ACCCCGCCAGCGTCGGCGTCCTCGGCGGCGTAGCTCGCCGGCGCGCCATCCGTGACCCACGTGCTGTGCAAGGTGCCGAAGTCGGACGGCGGCTTCTCGGCGATCACGACCGACCTTCCGTTCTCGTCGTGCCCCGTGATGACGCGTCGCAGCGCCGGGTCACGAGCCGACCGGCTCGATGCGGAGCAGCAGCCCCGTCCCGTCGTCCTCGTCGGTCAGCGCGTAGATGAAACCGTCCGGGCCCTGATGCAGGTCGCGAATGCGCTGCCGGAGCTCGGTGAGGATCGGCTCGCGGGCGACCTCCTCACCGTCCTCGTTGAGCACGACGCGCTCGATGTGCCCCGTGCGCTCGATGCGGCCGACCATGAGCGCGCCCACGAAGAGGTTGCCCCTCCAGGCCGGGAACCGGTCGCCCGTGTAGAACATCATGCCCGCCGGGGCGATCGACGGCAGCCACACCACGGTCGGTGTGTCGAAGCCCTCGTGATACCACTCCTGCGTGACGCGCGTCCCCCCGTAGTCCCGTCCATAGGACACGATCGGCCAGCCGTAGTTGTGCCCGGGCAGGATGACGTTCACCTCGTCCCCGCCCTGGGGTGCATGCTCGGCGGCCCACAGGTCGCCGGTCGAGGGGTCGAAAGCGAAGCCCATCACGTTGCGGTGACCCAGCGTGTAGATCTCGGGGAGGTATTCGGAGTCGCCGATGAAGGGATTGCCGGGCGCCGGAGCACCCTCGGCCGTCAGGTGGAGGATCTTTCCGGCGTGGTCTTTCCGTTCCTGCGCCAACCCGCCTGTCCGGCCGATGTTGAACGCACCGCCGACGCTCATGAAGAGCGTCCCGTCCGGCGCCCAGATCAGCTCCGATCCCGACGCCGCGAGCCCCCGACCCGCCGTCGTGAAGACCGTCTCCAGATCACTCAGCCGCGTGCCGTCGTACCGCGCCCGAGCCAAAGCGATGCCCGTGCCCTGACCGGGATTCGCGTAGGTCATGTAGATCAGGCCGTTACGCTCGAAGTCCGGATGGAGGACCACCTCCGTGAGCCCGGAATAGAGGCCGTGGTTGACCGGGATCTCGACCAGGGGCTCGGGATCGAGAAGCCCGTCCCTGATGATCCGCATTGTACCCGCCTTTTCCGTGACGAGGATGTCGCCGTCGGGCAGGAACGCGAAGCCTGAGGCGTCGGACAAGCCCCGGGCGACGACGCGCACGAGGATGTCCGGCTGGTGCGCCGTGTGCAGGAGGGTGAGGTCCGCGACCTCCACGGGCGGGACGCCGTTCCACTGCCGCTGAGCCGAGACCGGCGCGGGTGACCACGACCCGGCGCAGCACGCGAGGCAAATGACGGCTACCGAGTGACGAGCGATTCGAAAGGTCATCTCAACTCTCCCGGAGGGTGTCGAGGCCCATTCTGACACGTCTCCCCATGCGGGGGCCAGCGGACCGGCGAAGGAATCTCGTCGGTGGACGGACCCGACGCGGTCCATCTTTTGCGCGCCGCCCCACTTCGGCCGCACCGTCCGCGCCACCCCACCTCCTCCCAGAGCTGCTGCGCGCGCGACCGGAAGGTCGAGCGGGTCGGTGGGCTCGGACGACGCGGGGGCGGCGGACGATCGACGGCGGGGGAGCGGCGGGGGCCGAGCGGGCGAGACGGGCGGGCGAGCCGGCGAGGAGGACCGACCCGACGCCGGGTGGGGATCCGAGGCCTGGTGGGACATCCTGCGCGGCCTCACTTTGCACCCTCCGGCGAAGGCTGGTCCGCACCCGTCTCCCGACTCGAGGCAACCCATGGCGAGAAGCCGGATGGCCCCCGCGACGGGGTCGGGCGCCGAGCCCGATGGGTAGGCGCCGCCCGACGCGGCCCGAGCCCCCGGAGCTTCCCGACACGCTGTACGGGGCGTTCGTCGAGGCCGAGCTCGACCTGCACGGAATGCGGGCCGACGCCGCGCTGCGCCGCGTCGACGGGTTCCTCGAGAGCTGGCGTCGTGGGCGTCCGGGCGCGGTAGTGCGCATCGTGACCGGAAGGGGTCGCCACTCGGAGGGAGAGCCGGTGCTGCTCGGCGTGGTCGGAGACCTCCTGCGCGACGAGCTGGGGGGGCGGCTCGAGGACATGGTCCCGGACTCCGGGGGAGGTGGTTGGGTCGTGCGCGTGCGCTGAGGGGCGGGTCGCACGGGCGTCAGCCGCCGACCTCCACGAAGGCCAGGGAGAACCAGCTGTTCATCGGCACGATGATGCGGTTGCGCGTCGGGTCGTAGCAGATCGACGCGGCGCTGGGAATGCCGGACGCGATCAGCTCGGCGGCCTGACCGGGCCGGATGCGCGCGATCGTCCCCTGGCGCACGCTGCTGACGAACTTCGTCCCGTCCTCGAGCACGACGATTCCATCGTTTCCGGGGTCGATCGACTGCTCGGTACCCAGCAGGCGCCCATCCGGGGAGAAGGTCAGGACGCTGGCGTCACCGACGTTGACCACGACGATGTTCCCATCCTGGTCGAAGGCGACGCCGTTGGGCCGGTTGATGGAGCCCCCTTCGGCGAACACGGAGCTGCGACCGTCGGGCGTGAGACGGTAGATGCGGCCGGGCTCGGCGGTCTGACTCATATACGCCGTGCCGTCGTCGGCGACCTCCAGGTCGTTGAAGCCGACCGCGTCTTCCACGACGACGCTGCCTCGCGGCTCGCCCGTCGACAGGTCGAACCGGCGCACGACGTTCCGGTCCACCACGTAGAGCATGCCGTTCGCGATGTCGCTTCCCAGCGGGTCGTCGAGCTCCAGGCCGTCGCGGGTCACGCCGATCCACTTGGGTGTGTGCACCGTGCCGTCCGGGTTGATCAGCGACACGTACCCGTCGGACTCGCCCCGATTGCCCAGGCTCGGCGCGACGTACAGGTCCCGACCGGCGTCGTAGGAGCAGCTCTCGGTGAAGTGGAAGCTGCCGAAGACCCGCGTGTTGGGCATGAGGTCCAGAGGCTGTCCGGCCACGAAGGGCTCCTGCGCCTGGACGGGGCTGCCCCAGCCGAGGGCTGCGACCAGGAAGATAAGCGAGCGCATCTTGGGTCTCCCGAAGGGCGCGCGCGCAGGAGCGGACCTTCCCTCCCGCGAGCGCCGTGAGGCTTGTCCGTAGGTACCCACCTGCGGCGCCGGGCCGACCGCCGACCGCCGCGATGGACGTGGAGTGTGACTGACGTTTCGTGCACACCGAGCGTGGGGAGGCCCGGCGAGGCCAAGGCGGGACGACGCAGGAACAGCACCGCTGTTTCAAGGAGTCCCAACGCAGGCATCGCCGATGCATCGCCGCGCGAATGGCACCGAAACATCAGTTACACTCCACTAGAACCCTGAAGGCGGGTGGCGGTTCACCTTCCGCTGCACGCGGACTCTGGGGGCACAGCCTCCGCCTCGTCGAACCGTCTGCGTCTCCCGTCTCGGCTTGCTCTGGCGAATCCCCGCCCCGTTCGCTCACTTTGCCGACCCCATCCGATCCCGCCGCAAGAAGCGAGGCCGCCACCATGATCGTACGCCGGGTCCTGCTCCTCGCCACCGTCCTCGCGCTCGTTACGCCCCCTGCCGTCGCCCGCGCACAGGGGGGCGCAGCGAGTGGGGAGTGGCGGGTGTACGGGGGTGACGCGTGGCACACGCGCTATGCGCCGCTCGATCAGATCGACGCGTCGAACGTGGGTGACCTGGAGATCGCCTGGCGCTGGACGGCTCGGAACTTCGGTCCGAACCCCTTCGCCCGCTCCGAGACGACGCCCCTGATGATCGACGGCGTGCTGTACGCGACCGTGGGCGTCCGCAGGGCGGTGGTCGCGATCGACGCCGGCACGGGCGAGACGCTGTGGATGTGGCAGATGGACGAGGGTGAGCGCCTCGAGGCCGCGCCGCGACCGAACTCGGGTCGGGGTGTCTCGTACTGGGAAGACGCCTCGGGACGCGGACGCATCATCGTGGTGACGCCCGGCTACCACATGGTTGCGCTCGCTCCCGCTACGGGGCTGCCGATCGAGGAGTTCGGAGACGGTGGGACCGTGGACCTGATGGAGGACCATCGGAGTCGAGAGGGGATTCCCCTCGTCGGGACGATCGGGGCCAGCTCGCCCGCCGCCGTGGTGGGCGACGTGCTCGTGGTGGGCTCGGCGCACCACGTCGGCGCGCGGCCGCCCTCCATGACCAACACGCCCGGCGACATCCGGGGCTACGCAGCCGCGACCGGCGAGCTTCTCTGGACTTTCAAGACGATCCCCGAGGAGGGCGAGCTCGGGGTGGACACCTGGATGAACGACTCCTGGCGCTACACGGGGAACGCGGCCGTCTGGGCCCAGATCTCGTGGGATCCCGAGACGGGGATCGTGTACCTGCCGACGGAGGCGCCGACCGGTGACTACTACGGGGGACACCGTCACGGCGACAATCTCTTCTCGTCGAGCATCGTCGCAGTGGACTCGAGGACCGGCGAGCGCGTCTGGCACTTCCAGACGATCCACCACGACATCTGGGATTGGGACAACCCCTCGGCGCCGATCCTGGCCGACCTCCCGATCGACGGCGAGGAGCGCCGGATCGTCGCGCTGATCAGCAAGCAGGGGTTCGTCTACGTCTTCGACCGGCTGACCGGCGAGCCGATCTGGCCGATCGAGGAGCGTCCCGTGCCGCAGACCGACATCCCGAGCGAGTGGACGGCTCCGACGCAGCCGTTCCCGACCAAGCCCGCGCCGTTCGACCGCCAGGGCTTCGACGAGGACGACCTGATCGACTTCACGCCGGAGATCGAGGAGCGGGCCCGGGAGATCATGAGCCGGTT
The DNA here is from genome assembly GCA_041570315.1 of Longimicrobiales bacterium. Classification (GTDB taxonomy): domain Bacteria; phylum Gemmatimonadota; class Gemmatimonadetes; order Longimicrobiales; family Gaopeijiaceae; genus JBFFWJ01. Next base: position 4,802 of record JBFFWJ010000185.1, read on the forward strand.
CGTCACCGGGCCGATCTACACGCCGCCGACCCTGCAGGACCACCCCGACGGAACCGAGGGCACGCTCTCGCTGCCCAGCTCCATCGGAGGGGCGAACTGGGAGGGCGGCGCGCTCGATCCGGAGACCGGGTACCTGTACGTCGGATCGATGACGAACCCCACCGTGCTCGACCTGGTGCCGGGTGGCGACGAGTCCGACATGGACTACATCCGTGGCACCGCCCGGGCCCAGCTCGCGCCGGGAGTCTCCATCGTGAAGCCCCCGTGGGGGCGCATCACGGCGATCGACCTCACCACCGGGGAGCACGCCTGGATGGTCGCGAACGGCGATACGCCCGCGATCGTCGCCGAGCGGCTGGAGTTGGACCCGGCGACCCTGCCGCGGACGGGCAAGGCCTCGCGCTCCATGCTCCTCGTGACCCGCACGCTGCTGTTCGCGGGCGAAGGGCTTTCGGGCGATCCGGTCTTCCGGGCGCACGACAAGGCGACCGGGGAGATCCTGGCCGAGCTCGAGATCCCGAACACGACGGCCGGCCTGCCGATGTCGTACATGCACGAGGGCAGGCAGTTCGTGGTCGTGGCCGTCGGCGGGGGTGGCGCACCGTCCGAGCTCGTGGCGCTGGCGCTGCCGCGGTAGGCCGGGGCCGCCGGCCGGGCGTCGGCGGCAGGGTCCGGGGCCGCTCGCCAGGCTCCTGCGGGCACGCGCCGTCGCCGTTGCACGCGCAACGGTCGGCGGCCTATGGTGAGCCTACCCTCGGGGCCCATCGCGAGCGCATGACCTCGATGGAGGGGCCATGATGATCAGGAGACGCGGCATCGCGCCCGCGTGGCTTTGGATGGCCGTGGCGTCGGCCGCGTCGCTGCACGCGCAGGACCCTCCGGTCCGAACGATCGACCCGGAGCTCAGGGCGCAGCTGCTCACCCCACGGCAGCGCGTCGTCCTGTCGAATCGGGAGGGGGTCAGCCGGACGGTCGACCCCGCCACGCTCCAGCGCCTGCAGGTCGGCGAATCCCTGCTGTGGAAGTCCTCGGACACGGCGTCCACGGTGACGATCCCGGCGGACGGCGGCACGCTGCAGGCGGTCAAGATCCCCTGGGAGTATCGCGTCGCGCGTCCGGGCGCCCCGTCGCCCGGAGGTTCGGCGGAGGACGCCCTCATCCACGCGCACCCCATCGTGTGGCCGGACGGACCGCTCACGTTCGACTCCGAGGCGCGAAGCTTCGAGGGCGCGGTGCTGGTCTTCCTGCAGGACTCCGTGCGGCCCGGAGCTCGGCAGGAGGTGCAGCCCGCCCTGTCGGTGATCTTCTCGTCCGATGCCGACGAGCTCGATCGGGAGTCGGTGGAGCTCGGCCGCACGGGCTTCCCCCCGGAGCGGATCCGGCTGCGGACCCGTCACCCCTCGGACTCGGTCCAGCTCGAGATCCGCACGGCGACCGATATCGGCGGCTTCGTCGTGGGGATCCCGGTCCGTCCCACCGTCGTGATCGAGACGCCCCCGAGGCGGGTGCAGGGTTGGGGCGTGGGCGAGTTCCAGGTGACGGTCGAGCTCCACGGGCCGATCCCGGAGGGAGGCGTGACGCTCCGGCCGTCGGTCCAGGGCGTCGTCGATTCGACCGGCCTCGTGGTCGGGCAGGATCGCTCGACGCAGCTCACGATCCGCTCCCAGGGCCTGGGCACGGTGCCGCTCGAGATCGACGCCGCGGGCTTCGCCTCCGATCGCGTCGAGTTCGTCTACGAGTTCCCCTACTGGTTCTTCGGGCTCGGTCTCCTCGGGGCCGTGCTCGGGGCTGCCTTCGCGGTGGTCAAGGTCGAGGCGGGCAAGCGCCTGGGCGCGTTCGCGAACCGGGTGGGGATCGGGATCGCGGGCACGCTGGCCTACTTCATCCTCGGTGTGCAGATCTTCGCGATCGACAGGAGCCCCATCCCGATCAGCGAGGTCGCC
>JBFFWJ010000186.1:0-6702 GCA_041570315.1 Longimicrobiales bacterium
ACCGAGCACTTCGGTCGCGCCCCCGACGTGATCGGAAGGACGATCCGGCTCGCCGGCGTCTCCCATGAGATCGTGGGCGTGATGCGGCCGGACTTCGCCTTTCCGGACACGAGTGCGGAGCTGTGGGTTCCGCTTCCGGTGGATCCTGCCGGCACGGTGTTCGGGGGGTTCAACTACCCGGCCCTGGGCCGGCTGTCGGAAGGCACCACCGCCGAGGTGGCTCAGGCCGAGCTCGACGGGCTGGTACGTCGCATGTCGGAGCGGTTCCCGGATGTCTTCACGCCTGAGATGATCGCGGGCGCGGGCATCGCGTCGGACGTGCACCCGTACGTGGACGACATCGTCGGCGACGTCCGTCCCGTGCTCATGGTGCTCCTGGCTACGGTGGGGTTCGTGCTGCTCATCGCGTGTGCGAATGTCGCGAGCCTGCTGCTGGTACGTGCGGAGATCCGCTCGAAGGACGTGGCGATCCGGTCCGCGCTGGGGGCGTCGCGCGGTCATTTCTTCGCGAGCCACCTCGCCGAGAGCCTCATCCTGGCCGTGGCGGGCTCGAGTGTCGGCCTGCTGGTGAGCCGGGCGGGTCTCGGTCTCCTGGTGGCGAGGGGGCCCGCCAATCTGCCGCGGCTGGAGCAGATCGACCTCGACGGATCCGTCCTGGCGTTCACGGCGGCGATGACCCTGGCCGTCACCCTCGTGTTCAGCGCCATCCCCGCGGTGCGTAATCGACGCGCACCCGTGGCGCAGGTCATCCGCGACGGGACGCGTGGCAGCACGACGGGACGACGAGGCTCGAGGGCCCGCTCGGTCCTGGTCGCCGGCCAGGTGGCCTTCGCCCTGGTCCTGTTGGTGGGATCGGGCCTGACCCTGCGCAGCTTCTGGGCGGTTCACCGGGTGGAGCCCGGCTTCGACGCCACGGACGTGCTCACCTTCTATGTCTCCCTGCCCGGCGCATCGTACCCGGACGCGGAGGTCCGGGCGCGCTTCCATCGGGAGCTCCTGGCACGGATCGAGAATCTGCCGGGCGTGCGCAGCGCGGGGCTCGTGTCGCGGCTTCCGCTCTGGGGTTTCGGCGAGCTGGATCCGATTCTCGTCGAAGGCCAGCCGCTGGATGCCGACGCCATTCCACCCATCGTGGAAATGCGCGCCGTCACCCCGGGCTATTTCGACGCCATGGGGATCGGGCTCGTGTCCGGCAGGACGTTGAACGCGTCGGATGTGGAGACCCGGTCGGGAGCCGTGCTCGTTTCGAGACACATTCAGGACGTCTTCTTCGAGGGCGCCGACCCCGTGGGCAGACAGGTCGCCCAGGGCCTCGCGACCGACCCCGACCCATGGTCCCGTGTGGTGGGGGTCGTCGAGGACGTGCACAACGAATCCCTCACCAAGGAGCCCGTGGGGACGATCTACTATCCCCTCGTGCAGGGCGAAGGAATCGACCGCTCCTACCTGTCGAGCACCGTAGGCTACACGATCAAGTCCTCGGTGCCGCCCACCTCCATCGTTTCGGCCGTCCGCCAGGTGCTGGGCGAGATGGATCCGTCCATCGCGCTGGCCGACGTGAGCACGATGGAGGATCGCGTGCGTCAGGCCAGGGCGCCCATGGCGTTCACCATGCTCGCGCTCGCGCTCGCGGCCGGGTTGGGACTCGTGCTCGGCGCCATCGGTCTGTACGGCGTGGTGTCTCACGTCACCGGACAGCGCACCAGGGAGATCGGAGTCAGGATGGCTCTGGGAGCCGACTCCGGCTCGGTGCGCGCCATGGTCGTGTCGCAGGGCATGACCGTGACGGCGATCGGCTTGGGGGTGGGGTTGCTGGTCGCCTTCGGGCTGAGCCGGTTCATGGGAGCCCTGCTCTTCGGGGTGGAGGCGAGGGACACCCTGACGTTCCTGTCCGTGTCGGGCCTCCTGCTCCTGGTGAGCCTGGCGGCGACCTGGATTCCGGCCGCGCGGGCGGCCGCGACGGACCCGGTGCGGGCCCTGCGGCGGAGCTAGCGGAGCGTTTCCGCTGTTTCGTGCCCGAATGGCATCGGAACATCGGAAGCTCCCGTCGATTCCCCGTCCCGGGCGTCGTCCCGGCCGGGCGTGCGCGCGGCGCCGGGACTATGTTTCGGAGCGTCCCGTGGACTCGCCACGGCCGGGCCCGAGCGGAGATCAAGCGTGTCGCGACGAGTCGGTGGGCCGGTGCCGCCTGCAGCGGGCACGCATGACCCCGGTCGGGTACGCGCCCGGCCCCGGCGGGGCGCGCGCATCGGTGAGGGCGGGACTCCGTGACGGACCGACCCGAGGGGCTCTCGCGGCGCTCCTTTCTCTCCGCCCTCGCCGGGACGGCCGCGATCGCGGCGCCGAGCCGGCTGCTGGGAGCGCCACGTCGTGCCTCTCTGGCGCTCGCGCCCCTTCTGGCGCGGCCCACGACGACGACGATGGACATCCACGCGCGCAACGGCGCCGAGGACGCGACCGTGCGCCTCGAGATCCGGGAGCCGGGAGGGGCGCCCTGGGTGGCGGTCGGGCCGGATCGGGTCGCGCCCGCGGGCGCGTTCATGGACTGGTCGGTCGACGGGCTCGGGGCGGGGCGCCGCTACGACTATCGCCTCCTGCTCGGCGCCGTGGGCGAGGAGCCCGGTCCCGTGGTCACGAGCGCCTTCACGACGCAGCGGACCGATGAGGAGGGCTTCACCGCGGCCCTCATGACCGACGCGCACACCGGCTCCTTCGCGGAGGGGTCGGCGCCGGTGGCCACGCTCGACGACGTCGTGCGCAACGTGGCCGCGGACCGCCCCGAGCTGGTGATCGCCCTCGGCGACAACGTGGCGTGGTACACGTCGCGGGAGCTGGCGCAGCAGGACGACCGCGGGGCCCGCTTCGCGTACGAGATGTACCGCCGCCACCTCGCTCCGCTGAGCGTATCCTGCCCGCACTTCGGATTGGTCGGGAACTGGGAGGGCGAGTCGGGCAAGTTCCCAGCGGAGAGCCGGGCGCTCATGGCCTCCGTGCGACACCGCTATACGCCCAACCCCGATCACGGGACGTATCCGGAGGGCGGGAGCGAGGCGCAGGACTACTACGCCTTCGGGTGGGGGCCCGCCCTCTTCGTGGTCCTCAACGTGCAGTCCTACAGCGCCCCGTCGGGCGCCCTCGCCACGGTGCTCGACGACGTGACGCGCCTCACCGACTGGACCCTGGGCCCCGCCCAGCTCGCGTGGCTCGAGCGCGTCCTGGGCGGATCGGATCACCCCTTCAAGTTCGTATGCATCCACCATCCCGTCGGGGGAAACGCCGGGAACGCCTTCGAAACCCTCTACGGCCGCGGTGGGCCGCGCGCCGCTTCGTCGGGGGAGCAGGCGACGGTGCACGCGATGATGCGCGAGTTCGGGGTGCAGATCTTCTTCTTCGGCCACGACCACGTCTTCCTGGACGAGGTCGTCGACGGCATCCACTACGCGCTGCCCGGAAGCTGCGGCGCGCCGTGGAAGTTCGGGACCGAGGTCACGGGCTACCGGAGCTACTGGCCGGACTCCGGGCACGGTCGGCTCACGGTTCGCCCCGACCGGGCGAGCGTGGAGTTCGTCGACCGGCAGGGAGGTGTCATCCACCGCTTCTCGGTGGATCCCGCCTAGATCTTCACCCCCAGGGGCTTCGCCAGCGCGAAGGCGAACACCATCGTGAGGATGAAGAAGGCGATGATCCAGTGCATCTCCCAACCGAGGAGCGAGACGTCCGCGTCGGCATAGCCGACGCTGATCGCGGCGACGCCCGAGCCGGAGGGCAGCGGTGGCTCGGAGGGATACACGATCTGCCCGAGGAGCCCGGCGGGGCGCACGGGAGAGCGGAGCACGGTGGATCCGGAGACGCGCAGCGACTTCGTGAAGGCCTGGTCCCCGACCCTCACCTCCAGCTCGTGCTCGCCGGCCTCGACGGCGGAGACCCGCCAGAGCGCCTCGCGAAGCGCCGGAGCCCACACGACCGGTGTCTCGACGCGCACCCCGGCGGGCGCCGCCAGCTCCAGGTCCGAGCCGTCGGATTCGGCGACTCGGGCCGCTCCCTCCTCGGTGAGCTCGACCTTCACGATCAGGGACTCGCCCGGGGCGACGCTCGCGTACCCGTACTGGAACTGGAGCTGGATCACGATGATCACGATCGGAATCATGATCCACAGCATCGGCACCATCGACAGGCGGAAGTACGTCATCGTGTGCCGCAGCGTCGCGAATTGCGCGGCGAAGATCGTGTACAGGTCGTCCTTGTACAGGCGGATCTCGTACACCCCGGCGTGGATCCGCCGCTTCACCCGATCCAGGGCCTCCTGGTCCGACACCCGACGGAACGCGAGGAGCATGCCGACGCTCACGAGCAGCGAGATGACCGTCAGCCCCACCGCGGCCGGCATGCCACGGAAGGGGAGGACCAGCAGGTCGAAGAGGGCGCCCAGGAGCCGGTTGAGGAGCGTCATCAGGAGATGTAGCCCAGTCCCTGGAGGCGCTTGCGGATCTCTTCCTCGCTGTCCGCGTCCTCGAGCAGGAGCAGCTCCTTCTCGACGGCATGGGTGATGAACTCCGCCGGTGACGAGTAGCCCGCGATCCTCGAGTACCGCTCGATCCTCTGAACCAGCTCCTTGTCGAGCTTCACGTTGGTCTTCGAGCCGAACACGACACCTCCTCTTCCTGGGTCTTTCTAACTTCCGCTGCCGTCCCCGCCCCGTGCGGGGAACTCCGTCGCGCCGAACTCCGCCAGCACGGCCGCCGCGAGGTCCTTGAGCGACCGGACCGGCCGCTCGAGCGGCCGGTTGGTGACGAGCACGCCCGGCACGGTCTCGTGATCCATGATGTGGTCTCCGCTCCAGGCGCCGGTGTTGTCGATGAGGACCTCGGCCGGCACCTGCCCCGCCGCGGATGCGTCGGAGCTCCGCGTGCCCTTCGCGAAGCCGACGACCAGGTCGGGACCGATGTCCGCGTGTCCTACGTCGAGGTAGGCCTCGTCGCGAGGGTAGACGCGGGTGATGGCCGGAGCGCCCGTGGCGGGATCGATCTCCGCGAGCAAGCGGGTCGAGATCTCCCCGATGAGCGAGGCCCGCTCCTCGGGCGGCACGATGCCGTTCGCCTCGCGCCCTTCCAGGTTCACGTACACGCCGCTGAGGCCCAGCGCGTACGCCCTGGTCTCCGGCCAGTCGACGTTGGTGAGGAACTCCAGGTCCCGACGGCTCGGGTCCACCACGGTCAGGTAGCCGTTCTGCTCCAGCCAGGTGTTGAGGCTGAAGGAGCGCCGCCACGACGCGAAGCCGTGGTCCGACATGATGATCAGCGTGCCGTCGCCGCCCAGCGCCTCGAGATGGGCGAGCGTCTCCCCGACGATCTCGTCCGCCTCCCTGTAGAGATCCTCGATCACGCCGGCGTAGGGCCCGTCCCGCGCCTCGTCGTAGGCAGGGTGCCCGGGGTCGGTGGCCCGCCACATGATGTGCGACACCTGGTCGAGGAACCCGAAGTAGTTGAAGAGGAGCCCGTCGCCGAAGTCGGCGAGCAGGCGCTCGTACTGGGCCCGGATCTCGGCCTGCGCGAGGGCCGCCTGTGCGAGGAACTGGTCCGCGTCGAAGACGCCGTCCGAGATCGCGTCCGTGTCCTCCGGAAAGCCCTGCGTGTAGAAGCGGCCTCCGGCCGCGAGCTCGGCCGAGAAGTCCTCCGGGGACGAGACGGGCAGGGCGGGAGCGAGCGGGTCCACGTTGACCGGCGTGACGTAGAGCTCGAACTCCGGCCGCACCTGCTTCAGGTAGAAGCGCGCCATGCCCCTCAGCTTCTGAAAGAGCGGCAACGGGTATTCGACCGGCACCCAGTCACTCCACTCGCCGGCCTGCAGGACCAGCTCCTCGCTACCGATCTCGATCTTCACGGTGGGGCGGACGGGGTCGAGGTGCACGGTGAATTCCGAGCGCAGGTCTTCGGGCTCGACGAGGAGCGGGTTGGGCGGTCCACGCAGCGAGGCGGCGAGGACGCCGCGGCGAATCTCGGCCCGCTGGACGTCGCCGCCCGGTGAGCCGCCGTAGCGCTCGGGAGCGGTGGTGAAGAGGCTGTACGTGCCGTATCCGCCAAGGATGTCGGGCGTGCCCATGCCGCTCAGCTCCCGGGCGGCCGTCCCGGACGGCGGGAAGTTGGCCGGCATGCGCATGATCGTGGCACCCACGCCGCGCTCGGCCAGCACCTCCCAGAAGGGAACGCCCTGACGCATGAGAACGACGTCGCCCCCGCCGAGTGGGATCTGCCAGCGTCCGACCGTCAGCGTGCGGCCCGGCGGCTCGGTCAGCGTCGTCGACAGGTACGGGACCATCGTCGCGGGATCGCGGTGGAGGAAATCGAAGATCCCGTGCCCCCCCGCGTCCAGGCCGGTGATGAAGTCGGACCACGCGACCGGGCTCTGCGGCGGGATGGACGTCTCGAGCGGCGCGAACGAGCCCGTTCGTGCCATGCGCGCGATGTTGGGGAGCTCGCCCTCCTGGATCATCCGGGCGGTGAGGGCATGGTCCATCCCGTCGAAGCCCAGCACGATCACCGGCCGGCTGGCCGGCTCCGTGCTCGAGCACGCGGCGAGCCAGGCCAACAGGGCGCCCGACGCGGCGATCGCGGCGCCGTGGGTTCTCCTGCCGATCGCCCTACGACCGGTCGCCCTCGGACCGGTCGCCCTCGGACCGGTCGGCCTCCGACCGGTCGCCCTCCG
>JBFFWJ010000187.1:0-6688 GCA_041570315.1 Longimicrobiales bacterium
CATGTAAACACCTGCCGGAGCACAGGCAGGAAAGGAGAAAAACCATGAGTGTTTTGATACTCGACTCAGGCAACAGCATCATCAAGGGCAGGATCGCGCGCCGGGAGCGGGGGGATTATCCGGGTCCGGCCCAGCTGACGCAATGCGAAGACGGCCTCGGCTCCGCGGGCGCGCGCGACTTGCCTCCGCGGGGCGCGCCCCCGATCCTCGGCGCGTGGCGGAGCCGCGCCGCGCGTGCACGCGCAGGAAGGGATGACGTTCCGATGAGTTCGAGGCCCAGTCGGGAGATCAGGCTGAAGCAGCGCCCCGTCGGGGTGCCCACCGCCTCCGACTTCGAGCTGACCGAGGTCTCGGTGCCCGGCCCCGGCGACGGGGAGATCCTCGTGCGCAACCGCGTGATGTCGGTGGATCCGTACATGCGCGGCCGGATGATCGACCGGAAGAGCTACGTGCCCCCGTTCGCCGTGGGGGCGGTGCTCCAGGGGGGCGCCGTCGGCGAGGTCGTCGAGTCGGGGAAGGACGGCTTCGAGCCCGGCGATCACGTGCTGAGCATGAACGGGTGGCGCGAGTGGTTCGTATCGGACGGCCGTGGGCTGCAGAAGCTGGACGCCTCGGCGGCGCCACTCTCCGCATATCTGGGCGTGCTCGGCATGCCCGGGCTGACCGCGCACTTCGGGCTCCTCGAGATCGGGCGCCCCGCGGCCGGCGACACGGTCTTCGTGTCGGGCGCGGCCGGAGCGGTGGGCTCGGCGGTGTGCCAGATCGCGAAGCTCCAGGGCTGCCGCGTGGTCGGCACAGCCGGCTCGGACGACAAGGTGGCGTGGCTCGAGCAGCAGGCCGGCGTCGACGTCGCGCTGAACTACCGGTCGGTCGGGGACCTGCGCCGCGCGCTGGCGGAGGCCTGCCCGGACGGCGTCGACGTGTACTTCGACAACGTCGGCGGCGACCACCTGGAAGCCGCGCTGTGGGCGATGAGCGATTTCGGGAGGATCGTCGCGTGCGGCAGCATCTCGACCTACAACGCCACGGAGCCCCCGCCCGGACCCCGCAACCTCTTCTTCGTGGTGACGAAGCGCCTGCGCTGGCAGGGCTTCATCGTCTCCGACCACTACGACCGCTATCCGGCCTTCGCGCGCGAGATGGCGGGCTGGATCGCCGAGGGCAGCATCAGGTGGAAGGAGACCGAGGTCGTCGGGTTGGAGCGCGCACCCGAGGCGTTTCTCGGCCTCTTCACCGGCGAGAACCTGGGCAAGATGGTGGTGCGCCTGGACTGAGCGGGCCCTCCGGCTCGTCCGGCGTCGCACCCACGAAGCACGAGCCCCCCGGCGCGCGGCGGCGCCGGGGGGCTCACTCCTTCCTCGGAGCCGGGCTCGGGCTCAGTCGGGAAGCGCCATCGCCGCCAGCCCGTCGGAGAGCTGGATGATGACGTACTGCTTCCCGTCGTGGACCCAGCTCGACATGCCGTAGCGGGAGATCCCGGGGATCTCGACCTGGCCGAGCCGCTCGCCCGTGCGCTTGTCGATGGCGAACAGGTGCGGCGTGCCGTCCGACGTCTGACCCGCGGCGAGGAGCAGCGTGGGGGTGGCCGTCATCGCGGCCTGGCCCCTCCGGCCCAGGTTCGCCTGCACGCCCGGGACGCCGGCCAGGAGCGGGTGGTTGCGGATCCGGTCCTGCTCGGCCTGCGGCGCGTCGCCGTGCGGGATCGTCCACAGGTGCTCGCCCGTGTTCATGTCGATCGCGACGATCCGCCCGACCGGGCCCTTCCACAGCGGCAGCCCGTCGAGCGTGGCCTGATCGGCGCGGACGCCACTCTCGGCCGCGCCCATCGCCCGGGACCAGTCCGAGTGCGTCACGCCGGTCTGGTGCGGACCGTCGAGCGGCGACTCCGCGCCGGCGCCGAGGATGACCGGAGAGCATCCGCTCGTCGACGTGACGAAGAGGACGCCGCCGACCGGGTCGGCGACCGGCGGCCCGGTGATGTTCGCGCCGCCGCCGCCGCCGGGGCAGATGAGCGCCGGTCCGTCACCGTCCATGTTGCCCACGTGCGTCGGGGGCATGAAGAGCGGCACGAAGAGGTCGTTCTCCTCGGCGTAGCGGAGCGCCATCTCCCGGATCTCCGGGGAGTAGTCGATCAGGTGCTCCGGCTGACGGCCCTGGAGGTCGAAGGGAGCGGGCCTGGACGGGAAGGGCTGCGTGGGCGACAGCCGCTCTCCCGGAACCTTGGACTGCGGCACGGAGCGCTCCGGGATCGGCCAGATGGGCTCGCCGGTCCGGCGGTCGAGCGCGTACACGAACGCCTGCTTCGTCACCTGGAAGACCCCCGGGATCTCCCGTCCGTCGACGGTCACGTCCATCAGGATCGGAGCCGTCGGCGTGTCGTAGTTCCAGATGTCGTGGTGCACCATCTGGTAGTGCCATCTTCGCTGCCCGGTGGCCGCGTCGAGCGCGATGAGGCTCGTGCTGAAGAGGTTGTCACCCGGATGGAAGCCGCCGTAGTAGTCGATCGTGGCGCCGTTCGTGGGGATGTAGACGAGCCCCAGCTCGTGGTCGGTGGACATGGGCGCCCACGACGACACGTCACCGGTCCACTGCCAGGCGTCGTTCTCCCACGTCTCGTGGCCGACCTCGCCGGGCCGCGGGATCACGTTGAACTTCCACTTGAACTGCCCCGTGCGCGCGTCGAACCCTAGGATGTCGCCCGGCACGTTCTCGATGCGGGTCTGGTTGTAGCCCTGCTCCGCCGAGTTGCCGACGACGACCGTCCCGTTCACCACGATCGGCGGCGAGGAGGCGGTGATGTAGCCCAGCTCGCGGGGGATGCCCTGATCGGCGTCGTAGGGCTGGCTCCACTCGAGCCACGGGCCCCAGTCCGCGATCAGCGGCTTGATCAGGTCGACGACCCCGGTGGTGGGGAAGCCCGGCAGGTCGACGCGCTCGCCCCAGTTCTCCAGCGGCTGGCCCGACTCGGCGTCGAGCGCGGTGAGGAAGAAGGCCGGGCTCGTGATGAAGACCACCCCCCGTCCGTCGATCTCGGCGTAGGCGATGCCCTTCCCGTACCCCTTTCGCATCGAGTACTCGTAGCGCTCGGTCTTCGGCTCGGAGTAGCTCCACAGGAGCTCGCCGGTCTCCGGATCGAGCGACACGACGTGGCGGCGATCGCCCGTGACCGTGATCAGCTTGCCGTCGACGTACGTGGGCGTCGCGCGCGGGGTGCTCGGGCCGAAGCTGCCCGCGTCCCACTGCCACACGACCTCGAGGTCCTCGAAGTTCGAGGCGTCGATCTGGCTCGCCGGCGTGTAGCGCGCGTGCCCGGCGTCACCGCCGAGATACGTCCACTGGCCGTTCTCCACGCCTCTCAGCTGGCCCGCCGCTCCGGCCGGCGCGACCGCGAGGGCGCCGAGCGTCAAGGCGGCCGTCACGAGAGCGGCCCCCCGAGACCGGCCGCACGTGTCGGTGGTCATGGTGATCTCCCTCCCCGATCCGAACTCGGTTGGTTCACGCGCCACGCCTCCGGAGCAGACCGGAGGTCGGGCCGAAAGGCCATCATCGTGGGGCGTCGCCGGACGCCACGCAAGCGCCCGCTCCCGGTGCGGGCGCAAGCCCCCGTCGAGGGTCACCCGGGGCCCGCGGCTCGGTCGGAACCCGCAGGTCCCTCGGGGCTCGCGGCGCCGTCGGGACCCGGAGCTCGAACGACCCTGGCCTCCTGCACGCCGCGTCCGCGGACGGCGGACACCTCCAGCACGACACCCCCGTGCTCGACCCGGTCTCCGACCGCCGGCGGCCGGCCCAGCTTCGCGATGATCAGCCCGCTCACCGTATCCACCTCGTCGTGCTCGAAGACGAGCCCGAGCGCCTCGCCGAGCTCGTCCAGGCGGACGGTCCCGACCGCGGAGACGCGGCCGTCGGGCGCCCTGCGCACCGCCGGCCGCTCGCCCGGATCGGCGAGGTCTCCCACGACCTCCTCGAACAGATCCTCCAGCGTCAGGATGCCGGCCGTGCCCCCGTGCTCGTCCATCACGACGGCCAGGTGCGAGCGGGTCCGGCGCACGACCGCGAGCACGCGGTCCAGCGGCTCCGTCGCGGGCACGAACGGCACCTCCCGGACGAGCGAGCGGTCGAGCGTGCCCCCGCCGGGCAGGCGGGCGAGCAGATCCTTCACGTGGACCACGCCGACGATGTCGTCGAGGCCGCCGTCGTACACCGGATAGCGGGTATGCCGATGGGCTCGCAGGACCTCCGCGACCCGCGTGTGCTCGGCACCGAGCGGCAGCGCGCTCACGCGCGTGCGGGGCACCATGACCTCCCGCGCGGTGAGCTCCGAGAAGTCGAGCAACTCCTGGATGATCCGCGCCGGCTCGCGGGCGAGGAGGCCTCCGGCCCGGCTCTCCGCCACGATGTAGCCGATCTCGTCCGGGGTGCGGTAGCTGTCCTCGCCGAGCGCCGAGCGCTCGACGCCCAGCAGCTTCAGGATCCCGTTGCCGATCCCGTTGAGCGCCAGGACGAGGGGGTAGAGCCCGAGCTCGACGGCGCGCATCGGCACGGCGACGGCCATGGCGACCCGTGCGGGCGCCTGGAGCGCGAGGGACTTCGGCACCATCTCGCCCAGCACCACGTGGAGATAGGTCAGCAAGCCCACGGCGAGCACGCTGGCCACCGCGTGGGCCCCGATCCAGCGGAGCTGGCCGAGGCCGAGGATCTCGAGCCGGAGGGCCAGCCAGTCCGCCAGCAGATGCTCCCCGTACATGCCGAGCGCGAGGCTGGCGGAGGTGATCCCGAGCTGGGCCGTCGCGATGTAACGGTCCTGCTCCCGGGCGTCGCGGAGGATGCGGTGGACGAGCTTCGCCAGCCGGCTGCCCCGCCGCGCGGCCCGCGCGATGGCCGGGCGCGAGGACCCGATGATCGCGAACTCGGCGGCCACGAAGACACCGTTCAGGGCGATGAGCGCCGCCACGATCAGCGCGGGCATCATGCTCCCGCCCCCCTCTCCCGGGACCGGACCGGAAGGGCGAGGATCGTCACCACCGCGCGGCGCTCGACCTCCTCCACCTCCACGCGCACGCCGTCGATGTCGAGCGTGTCGCCCGCCTCGGGAATGCGGCCGAGCCGCTCCATGAGCAGGCCGCCCAGCGTATCGGCCTCGCTCGTCCAGGGGGCCCTGACCCACACGCGCGCCTCGTCGACCAGCATGTCTCCGGGAAGCCGCACCCGGCCGTCGGCCAGGTGCTCCGGAGGCCCGCCGGCGTGCTGGAACTCGTCGGCGACGTCGCCGAGGAGCTCGCTCAGGATGTCCTCCGTCGTGATGATCCCCGCGGTGCCGCCGAAGTCGTCCACGACGACGGCCATGATCCCCCGCTCCTCGCGCATCAGGGAGAGGACCCGGTTCGCCGTGACCGACTCGTGCACCGCGAGCATCGGCCGCACGAGGGGCTCGAGCGCGTCCCGGGGCTTCGCGCCCTCGAGCAGGCTCGCCGCCGCCAGATCCTTGGCGTGCACCAGCCCCACGATCCGGTCGAGCGACTCCCGGTAGACCGGCAGCCTCGTGTAGGGGAGCGTCGCCACGGCCTCGACCGCCGACCGCAGCCCCCCCGCCTCGTCCACGGCGACGACGCGGGTGCGCGGGACCATCAGCTCGCGCGCCGTACGCTGGGTGAGGCCGAGCGCATGGTCGAGCCGCCGCTGCTCCTCGGGGGCGATGTGTCCTCCCTCCCGGCTCTCGGCGAGCAGGAACTTGATCTCCTCGGCCGAGTGCAGATGGCGATGCGGCTTCTGCTCGACGCGCAGCAGCCGCAGGATCAGCCAACCGCTTCCGTTCAGAAGGGCGATGAACCACGACAGCGCCCGCTCGGACCAGCGCATGGGCAGGACGGTCAGCAGCGCGACCCGCGTCGGGTGCTGCAGGGCCAGCGACTTGGGCACGAGCTCGCCGAGAACCATCTGCAAGGTGGTGAGCGCCACCAGGACGACGGCCGCCGAGGTCGACTGGGCCGCCACGACCTGCATCTCGCCCCAGCGCTCGAAGAAGGGCGCGAGCGCCTCACCGAGCGAGGCCTGCCCGTAGGCGCCCAGGACGAGGCTCGAGACCGTGATGCCGACCTGGCAGGCGGCGATGTAGCGATCGAGGCGCGGCGCCTCCTGCAGCGTCGGCAGGAGCACGCGCGCCAGACGATCCCCCTCCTCCGCCCTTCGCCGGATGCGGCTGCGTCGCACGCTGACCGCGGCGAACTCCGCGGACACGTAGAGGCCGTTGAAGGCGATGAGAACGGCGATGACGACCCAGGTGAAGACGGTCATGGGGCATCGTACGGCGCGGCGCGCAGCCGAGCCAACGGTGCGGCGCGCAGCCGAGCCGACGGGGCGGAGTCCGCGCCCTCCCGGGGCGGCGTCACACGCCCCCTCCCGCCACGTCGAGCGCCCACGCCACGTGCTCCCGGACCAGCGGCTCCTCGTCCCCGAGCGCAGAGGCGAGCACGGCGAGCGCCTCCCCGGGCGGCTCGTCGAGCCCGGCCAGCCAGTTTCCCATCGCCACCGCGACGTTGCGCCTGAAGCCGGCGTATCCCGCCCTGCGGATCGCCGATCCCCGCGAGAAGTCGGCCCATTGCTCCCGGGTCATCGCCATCAGCTCGGGGAGTCTCGGCGCCCGGGTCCCCGGGTGTCCGGCCTCCGCCGCCCCCGGCGCCCGCCGCCCCCC
>JBFFWJ010000188.1:0-6688 GCA_041570315.1 Longimicrobiales bacterium
AGTCACCGCGGCCTAACGGCTCGGAATTCTGCTGCAGGACCCGCCCGTGCACAAACCACAGACGCCACCCCACACACCCAGCAGCTTATCCTGAAAGCAGCAATTCCTTGTTAGACAGCGGTCTCGTCGATGCTACCGGAGATGAGCACGATCTGCCGCAAACGCACGCACGAAGTCCGGATTGAAGCGGCCACTATTCGTCCGCCACCATGACGCAAACGCCTCCGAGTCGTACATCGCCGAGCCCCTCCAACCGTAGCTCGACAACGCACTCTCATCGATGACACCCTCTTGGAATTGGAGGTACACGTTCTCAAGTCCGCGCACTCCAGCGACCAGTGCTGGTACGACTTGATTCATCTGGGAGTCGGTGAGTTGCTCCCCCTGGGCGAATCGAATCCAGAGGTCCCCTAGCTCGCTCGTTGCCATAGCTATCAACAACTCGGAGTTCGCGTCGCTCAGCTGTTGCCGTGTCTGTGCACGGACGGACGCGGTGTTTTGACGAATCTCAAGCGCCACGAACGTGAGGGAGAGGATGACGCCCACTCCCGCCATGAGCTCAGCGATCGTCCTCGTGCGTTGGGTGCTTGGGCTCATAGCCATTCCCTGGATGCGACGTCTAGCTGCAATGGTCATCGGAAGCCGCCTAACGACCCTTCTACTTCATCGAGGCTGACAGCCTAGTCCACGACCTCCCGACATACGCCTTGGAAACATGCCGTGTGGCGTGACTCCCGACTACCCGAGGTCCCCGGCGGCGAGCACACGGCGTCGCGATCTAGAGCACCCCCGCCCGGCTCATCACCGCCTCGCACTTGCGGCGGATCTCCGAGGCGACCTCGAAGGGGTCGCCCTGCACGTACTCGGCGCGGAAGAGCTCCACCGACAGGGCCCCTTCGTAGCCCTTGTGGGCGAGCGCCCGGAGGATCGCCTCGACGGGGGCGACGCCGTCCCCGGGGATCAATCGCGCGTCGTTGTCGACGAGCTCACGCGGGACGTCCAGAAGGTCCTGGAAATGGGCGTGCCGCAGCTCTCCCGGCCGAAGCAGGTCGAGATCCTGCAGCTTGCTCATCCCCGACCAGAAGTGGAAGAAGTCGAGCATCGGACGGACGGCGGGATGCTCCGCCCGCCGGATCATGGAGAGCGCGGTGGTGAGCGTGGACAGGTGCGTGGAGCCCCGCGTGAACTCGATCATCGCGGTGAGGCCATGGGACCGGGCGATCTCGCCGGTCTCCCGGATGCAGTCGGGCGTCGCCGCAAAATCCTCCGCGGTGACCGGCCGGCTGGTGATCGAGGGGGAGTAGACGAGCTCCAGGCCGAGCGCGGCGTACTGGTCGCAGCGCCGCCGCCACACCTCGAGCCCCGCCGCACGGCGCTCTCCCGGGATCCAGAGCTCGGGCACGACCACGGCTCCGCTGACGGGGGTGACCCCCAGATCCTCCATGAGAGCTCGGGCGCCGGCCAGGGTGTCGCGCTCGAGGAAGCCGTCGAGCAGCCGGTCGCTCAGCTCCGCGTGGCGGATGCCGGCCCGCGCCCACCCCTCGAGCGATCCCCGGAACCCGGCCGCCCGGGAGGTGTTCTGGTGCATGCAGAGCCGCATGGCGCGCCGTGCGGGCGTCCCCCGCTCCGAGTCGAGCGCGGGCCTGGCTCCGACGAGCGGAGCCAGGAGGGATCCCAGGAGGAAGGTTCGTCGATCGGGCACGCGCTCAGGGTAGCGCCCCTCGCCTCGAGCCGCCATGCGCCCCGGCCGGATACGGCGTTCTCCGGCGGGTCCTTGCCTGTGGGCGGCCACGCCTCTCCCTTGGAGTCGGCGGCCGGCACTCCATCACCCGAGGTTCGTCATGAGACAGCTCCTGGTCGCGGCCTTCGCGCTCTCGACCGCGCTCCCCGCGGACGCCCAGCTCGCACCCCCGAATGCGGCCGGCGTCACCTTCGCGCACGTGCACCTGAACGTGGCGGACGTCGAGCTCCACAAGCGGATCTGGTCCGATCACTTCGGTGGGGAGATCGTGCAGAAGGGTCCCTTGACCACCGTCAAGTTCCCGGGCTTCTTCATCATCCTCAGCGAGCGCGAGCCCGCGGGCGGCTCGCAGGGCACGGCGCTGGACCACTTCGGATTCAAGGTCCGAGACATCGAGGCCGTCCACGAGCGGTGGCGGGCGGCCGGCTACGATGTCCAGGCGGAGTTCTCGGGCGCGGAGGGCTTTCCCAACTCCTACCTGGTCGCCCCGGACGGCGTCCGATTCGAGCTGCAGCAGGACCCCTCCCTGGACCGGGAGGTGACGGGCTACCACACCCACTTCTGGTCCGGCCGGTACCGAGAGCTCATGGACTGGTACGTCGACACGTTCGGCGCCACGCCGAGGCAGCGTGGAAGCATCGAGACGACGGCCGACGTGCCGGGCATGAACCTGAGCTTCGCGAACTGCCGGAGCGAGTGCGTGCCCACGCGCGGCCGCGCGATCGACCACATCGGCTTCGAGGTCGACGACCTCGACGCGTTCGCCGAGATGCTCGAGGCTCGGGGCGTCGACCTCGAGTTTCCGCCCCGCTACATCGAGAGCATCGCGCTGAAGATCGCCTTCTTCACGGACCCGTCCGGCGTGCGCGTCGAGCTCACCGAAGGGCTGGACCTGTACTGACGGAGGCGGTCGTTCCAGGGGGGCGAGCGGGCGAGCGCGCGGGTCCGCGCCGATGAGCTCGGAGCTGATCCGACGGGCCCGTGGCCACGGCGCGCGCACTGCGCTCGTCACGTCGCAGGGGATCTTCTCGTACGCGGAGCTCCTCGATCGGAGCGCCGCCGCGGCGAGTCGCCTGCTGGCCGGGCGCGACGACCTGGAGGACGAGCGGGTCTGCTTCCTGGTGCCGCCGGGGTGGGACTACGTTGCCACCCTGTGGGGGATCTGGAGGGCCGGGGGCCACGCCACGCCGCTCGCAACGTCGCACCCCGCCGCCGAGCTCGCCTACGTGCTCGACGACGCTCGGCCCGAGGCGGTCGTCGCGCACCCTCACCTGGTTGGCCGCATCCGCCCGATCGCCGAAGAGCGGGGCCTCACGGTCCTCCAGACGCCGGCACTGTTGCGGGAAGGGGCATCGGGAGAGCTCCCCGACCTCGGGCCCGACCGACCGTCGCTCATGCTGTACACCTCGGGGACGACCGGTCGACCCAAGGGTGTGGTCCTCACCCATGGAAACATCCAGGCCCAGGTCGAGAGCCTGACGCAGGCGTGGGCATGGACGCCGGAGGACCACATCCTCCTGCACCTTCCCCTTCACCACGTCCACGGCATCGTCAACGTGCTCACCTCGGCGCTCTGGAACGGGGCGACCTGCGAGGTGCTGCCGCGCTTCGTGGCCGTCGACGTGTGGGAGCGGCTCGCCCGCGGAGAGGTCACGCTGTACATGGCTGTGCCCACCGTGTACAAGCGGCTCATCGACTCGTGGCGGGCGGCGGACGCCGAGACCCGCACCGCGTGGTCGGAGGGAGCCCGGGCCTGTCGGCTGATGGTCTCCGGCTCGGCGGCGCTTCCGGTGCCCACGCTCGAGGAGTGGGAGCGGATCACGGGTCGCCGGCTGCTCGAGCGCTACGGGATGACCGAGATCGGCATGGCCCTCTCGAACCCGCTCGAGGGCGAGCGGCGTGCGGGGTACGTGGGCACCGCGCTCCCCGGGGTCGAAGTCCGCCTGATCGACGACGGCGGAGAGCCGGCCGACGATGGGGAGCCCGGCGAGATCCAGGTCCGCGGGCCCACCGTGTTCCGGGCATACTGGCAGCGCGGGCGGGAGACGGCGGACGCGTTCACGGAAGACGGGTGGTTTCGGACGGGCGACCTCGCGGTCGTGGAGCACGGCTCGCACCGCATCCTCGGACGCTCGAGCGTCGACATCCTGAAGACCGGCGGTGAGAAGATCTCCGCCCTGGAGATCGAGGACGTCATCCGCAGCGTCCCGGGCGTCGCGGACTGCGCGGTCGTGGGCGTGCCGGATCCCGAGTGGGGCGAGCGCGTCTGCGCGGCCGTCGTGCTCTCGGGCTCGCCGCGCGTCTCGGAGCGCGGCATCCGGGAGTTTGCCAGATCCCGGCTGGCGCCCTACAAAATTCCCAAGGAGATCGTCCTCGTGAGGGACCTGCCCCGAAACGCCATGGGTAAGGTCACCAAACCGGCGGTCCGTGAACTCTTCGAGACAGGCGACACCCCATGATCGACGCGGTGCTGGCGAACCTCCGGGCCTACTGGATGGTCCACGCCCTCCTGGCGTTGTACACGGTGATGCTCGCCCACCACGCCTGGACCGGGAATCGGAGCACGAAGGGCCTCGCCGACTACTACGTCGGCGGGCGCAACATGGGCGGCTGGGTGATCGGCCTGTCGTTCTTCGCCACGTACGCGAGCACGAACTCCTTCGTGGGCTTCAGCGGCCAGACGTACGATTGGGGCATCCCGTGGATGCTCTTCATCCCGACGGCGGTCGCGTTCTGCCTCTTCGCCTGGGTCGTCGTGGCCCCGCGGCTGCGCAGCTTCACCGAGGCGATGGACTCGCTCACCATCCCCGACTTCATCGGCTTCCGCTTCGGAAGCACGCCGGCGCGGGTCTGCGCCGCGCTCATCGTGATCGCCGCCTCGTTCTTCTACATGACCGCCGTCTTCAAGGGGATCGGAAACCTCCTCGAGCAGTTCCTCGACATCCCCTACACGGTGTCGATCGTCATCGTCTTCTTCATCGTCATGCTCTACACGATGATCGGGGGCTTCATCAGCGTCGTGAAGACCGATTCGGTGCAGGGCGTCGTGATGATCGTGGCGGCGCTGCTCCTCTTCTTGGGCACCGTGAGCGCCGCTGGAGGCTTCGGCGCGATCCGGGAGGTCCGTGCCCAGCCGGGCGGCGAGGCGCTCTTCACGTGGGGCGGCGGGGTCGCCGTGCCGGTCCTGATCGGCACGATGTTCGCGGGGCTGGTGAAGTTCGCCGTCGAGCCGCGCCAGCTCTCCCGGTTCTTCGCGCTGGAAGGGGACCGGGCGATCCGGACCGGCATGATCGTGTCCTCGCTCACCTTCGCCGGCGTCTTCTCGCTGCTGATCCCCGTCGGGATCTACGCACGCCGCATCATCCCGACCGGCCTGGAGGGCAACACGGACCTGGTCGTGCCCACCCTCCTCACCGACGTCTTCGGCGCCGGGACGGGGGCCTTCCTCCTCGTCGCCATGGTGGCCGCCGCGATGTCCTCGCTCGACTCGGTCCTCCTGGTCATGGCGTCCACCACCGAGCGCGACGTCGTGAGCATCCTGCGACCCGGTCGGAGCGAGCAGTCGGAGATGCGCTCGACCAAGGCCTGGGTCGCGCTCTTCGCCTTCGTCACGATGCTGATCTCCCTGAGGCCCATCGCGGGAATCGTCGAGCTCACCGCGTTCAGCGGGAGCCTGTACGGCGCCTGCTTCTTCCCGGCGATCGTCTTCGGGCTCCACTGGGGTCGGGGCAGCGGCGCCGCCGTCCTGACCTCGTTCGGCGTGGGGATCGCGACGCTTCTGCTGTGGGACTTCGTGCCGGGCTCGGAGATCCTGCACGAGGTGTTCCCCGCCATGCTCCTGTCGACCGCCACCTTCTGGGGCGTGTCGGTGGTGACCGTGGACGGCGCGGACGACCGGGTGCGCGCGCTGCTCGGCCGCCAGGCCGGGGCGCCGGCGCGGGAGCCGGTCGTGGACCTGGCGGGCTGACGGCGTGGACGCGCCCACCGCAAAGCGGAGCCGCTCGTGAGCACGCTCGCCCTCGCCGAGCGACAGGCCGACATCATGGCGTCGCTGCGCCGACTCGACGGCCGGGGGACGGTCGGGGACGTCGTCGCCGACTCGGGCCTGGCCGCCGACACGGTGCGGGCCGGACTCAAGGAGCTGCTCGAATCGCATCGGGGCCATCTCGCGGTCGCCGAGTCCGGCGAGCTGGTCTACGAGTTCGATCCCGACCTCATCGAGCGGGACGCCGAGCCCTTCCTGGCCCGGGCCAAGCGCACGGTTCAACGCCTGGTCACCAGGACGTTCAAGGCGTGGATCGTCGTGATGCTCGTCGTCTACTTCGTCGTCTTCGTCGCGCTCGTCATCGCGGCTCTGCTCGCGAGCAAGCGGGGGAGCGACTCGCGAGGGGGTGGCTGGGGCGGCGGCCGCGGAGGCCGGCACGGCGGGCTCCCCGTGCCGAACCTGTGGTTCTGGTACTGGATCTGGGGGCCACGCTGGCGGATCGGCCGGCCGTACTACGGTCGGCGCTGGGAGCGGACGCTTCCCAAGGACGACAAGGTGCCCTTCTACAAGAAGGTCTTCGCCTTCGTCTTCGGACCCGACCGCCCGGAGCCGACGCAGACGCAGCTCGACCGCGGCAAGCTGCGCCTGATCCGGGCCCGCAACGGGGTCATCACCACCGCGGAGCTGGTCGAGCACACGGGCACGACCTTCGAGGAGGGCGAGGAGGAGATGGCGCGCCTGCTCGGAGCATACGACGGCGAGGCCCGGGTGTCTCCTGACGGACACCTCGTCTATGCCTTTCCCGACGTGATGACGACCGCGCACGACGGAGGCCGGAGGCGAGCCCCCAACCCCTCCTGGCTGCGCCTCGAGTACCCTCGAGAGCTGACGGGCAACACCCCCGGAGCGAACGCGGCCGTGATCGGGATGAACGCCTTCACGCTCACGGCGGCCGCCACGGC
>JBFFWJ010000189.1:0-6684 GCA_041570315.1 Longimicrobiales bacterium
GAACCTCCGGCGTGGCGTCTACACCGAAGGCGGGCCCGCGCGGGCCGTGGACGAGGGCCTGCGTCCGCCCGCCCAAGCCCGACTGCGTCGGCTCGGTGACTGCGAGCGCGAAGGCGGTGGCGACGGCGGCGTCCGCCGCGTTTCCTCCGGCGGCGAGGATCCCCGCCCCCACCCGCGTGGCGGGCGCGGAGCCCGAAACCACCATGCCCTCGGCCGAAGCGGCCACCCTGGCGATCGGGGGCTCATCGTCGCGGCCGCGGACTCCCGGGTCAGCCGGGGCGCACGCCGTCGCGAACACGAGCCCGAGCGCCGGAAGGGCACGGGAGGACCCGCGTAGCGTCACGGCCGTCTATCGCTCAAGGGGTGGACTACCTCTCCGGCATCCGGGTCCCCGTTCCGTGACCGAGGCCGAGCGGGGAGTGCTCCGCTCCTCCGGCCGTTCCGTCACCGGGAGATCCGCTCCACGCGATTCGTCAGGAGCACGTACAACGAGCCGTCGTCCGCCACGAGCAGGTTGACGAGGTCCTGGGAGGAGGTCACCTGCGCGAAGGCGTAGGCCGTGTCCCACTCGTCGCTGTCCATCCGGTAGATCCAGCCGGCGACGAAGTCCGCGAAGAAGTAGTCGCTCGCATAGGCGTCGCCGAACATGTTCGTCGGCGGATCGTAGAAGGCTGCGCCAACGATGGAGAAGCCTTCGTAGAGGGTCGGGCTGTTGAAGTGTGCGTACGCCAGGATCGGAGACACGTAGGCGGGATTCGTCGTGGGGCCCTCGGTGACCGGCCATCCGAAGTTGCCGCCCGGGATCCCCAGGTTGATCTCCTCCCACGTATCCTGGCCCACGTCGTTGATGTGCATCCGGCCCGAGCTGGGGTGGAACCCGAAGGTGAAGGGATTCCTCAAGCCGAGCGCCCAGATGGCCTGAAACTCTCCGGACGTAGACCCGATCAGCGGGTTGTCCGCGGGGATCGTGCCGTCCCTGTTGAACCGGAGGATCTTTCCGAAGCGCGAGCTCAGGCTCTGCGCGAGGCTCGGCCTGGCGTTGTCCCCCACGGCGACGTACAGCTTGCCGTCCTGGCCGAAGGCCATCGCGCCTCCGATGTGGTTGTTCGCGTCGAGCTGCTCCAACTCGACGAGCGGGACCTCGCTGCCCGGGACCGCCACGTCGCCGGCGGCGGTGAGGCGGCTGATCCGCGCGTTCACGTCCACCCCGTAGACGCCCTGGTTCCGGGTGTAATAGACGTAGACCCAGCCGTTCGTCGCGAAATCCGGATCGAAGGCGATGCCGAGAAGGCCCCGCTCGCCCGGATCGTCTACGGACAGCGACGCGAAGGGCGTCGGAAGGAGCGCCCCGTCCTTGATCACTCGAATCGCGCCGGTCTTCTCCAGCACGAACAGGCGCCCGTCGGGAGCGAGCGCCGCCGCTGTCAGCCACCCGCCGAAGCCGGACGCGACGACCGACCTCGTGAAGCCGGCGGGCAGGCCGACGCCGCCCCCGAAGGTTACGCTCGCGGAGGACCACGGGGACCAGTTGCCGGCCGCATCCCTCGCTCGAGCGCGGAAGGTGTGCGCTCCGCTCGCATACACCGACGTGGAGGGCAGGGTCGCCTCGTACGGTGCCGTGTCGTCGGTGCCCACCGTCTCGCCGTCGACCTGGAACTCGACCCGGGTCACCCCGACGTCGTCGGTGGCGGTGGCGGTGATGCTCACGCTGCCCACGAGACCCCTCGTGCCCTGCGCCGGGCCCGTCAGCGTCGTGACCGGCGCGAGGACGTCTCCGCCTCCCGCCGACTGTACCGTGACGCCGACGGACGCCGACGTCGTCGTAGCTCCGTCGTCGTCGGTCGCCCGGGCGAGGAGCGTTCGCGCGCCCGTTCCCGACGGGGTCCACTGTACGCTGAAAGGCGCTTCGGTGTCGGTGCCGAGCACGGTGGCGCCCACGAGGAACTGGACTCCGGTCACGGTACCGTCGGAGTCCGACGCGTCCGCGCTGACCGTGACCGGGGCTCCGGCGGTCACGGTCGCGCCATCCGCGGGCGCCGTGATCGACACCGAGGGCGGCACGTTGGCCACCCCGGCCTCCGAGAACGTCGCGATCAACGTGACGTCCGAGGCCGGCGCCACATAGGTCTGCTGGGCAGGCCCTCCCTGCGACCACGACTCGAACGTCCACGAAGACGCGCCGCTCGACTGTGGGCTCGGCGCGTCCAGCGCTCGCTGCATGCCCACGACGCTCTCGACGTCGATCGGCGTCGTGCGCGGCTGACCGTCCACGACTACCTGCAGCCCCGGTGGCTCGGTCTCGAAGCTCATCGTGATCAGGTTCGGGCTGATATCGACGAAGGTGGTGTCGACCAGGCCTCCACTGTCCACGCCTCGCGCGTAGAAGCGGTAGAAGATGTTGGTCTCCAGGTGCCCCACGTCCGGGATCGTGGCCATGCCGCTCGCGCCCTGGGCCGGGTTCAGGAACGGATGCGTGTGCGTGTCGTGGAAGAGGACGGCCCACCAGGAGAGCCCCGACGGGGGCAGAGGACCGTCCTGTGGGTCGGTCCCCCGGATCTCGACCGCCACGTCCATGCCACCTGAAAAGGTGGTGGCGGGAGTCGGCGACACGAACGTGACGGTCGGCGGAGTATTCTCCCCGTCGACGATCTGCGACGGGCTCTCGGTGCAGGCAAGCGCGAGGGAGAGGGCGAGGGCGAGCGACGCTGACGCGACACGCTTTGTGCACATGGATCGGCGGAAGCAGATGAATCGACGGCTTGCCTCAAGGTAACGAGGACAGGCCCTATCTTCAGGCTACCAGCCTGTTGTAGAAGGTGCCCACCGCCCGCCCCAGCGCGTAGCCGATCACGAAACCGTAGACGAATCCTACCAGGCTTCCGACAAAGCTGACCGAATAGCCCGGGAGGTAATAGCGGAGCAGGCCGAGGGTGGCCCCGACGGGCTCGCCCGGCGGAGCGCCCTGAAGCAGCAGGATATTCGTCGCACCGAAGATCCCCAGGCCAAGAACGAGCGCACCCGCGACACCCCAACCTCGGGCGTTGAGTACGGCGACCGCTCGCCTCAGCTCCGGGGAACCATCCGTGATCTTCTCGGTCATGAACGCTCCTAGATGTGGTCGAGGAAGTCGCGCATCGCGCCCAGCTCCTCGCGCGTCCGGACGAGCCAGATGCTGATCGCGATCACGAGGTTCCGCACCCAGGCGCTGAACCACCCGGCCACGAAGAACGCGAAGGTCGCCCAGGCGAACCCGACGACCGCGCCGACCCAAGACACGGTGTATCCCGGAAAATACTGCCCCAGCAGAGGTAGGAGCGGCGCCGGACCGGGAGCGAGCGTGGCGACGACCGTCACAAGGAAGAGGAAGCCACCGAGCGTCAACCCGACGGCCAGGCCGAACGCCCTCTTGTGCAGCGGTAGGAACGCAAGGCGGAGATTCTCCGGCAGCTCGTCGAGCTCGGATGGGCGAAGCTCTTGACTCATGGTTTCTCCCGATACGTACCCGCGTGCGTTCGCCCCATCGGGATGCGCCCGTTGCTTCGCCCACCCCAGCGCGCGCGATCTGGGACCGAGATCTGTCTGACCCTACATCTGACTCCGACGCCACCCGAATCACATGGCGGGCGCCGCCTCGTGCCGCCGAGCCCGGAGTCGGGCCCGCGGAACCTATCCGTCGGGTCAAGCGCTGTCACCTGACCGACTCCCCTGCCGATGCCGTCGGATCGAACGCGGAGGCCGCAGCCGGCGCACGCGGGACGGCGTCTCTTCTCAGCACGGATCCTGTCTCTCGCTTCTCCGGCAGGACGTCGGATCACGAGTCCACCCCGCGACCGACCAGCACGGTCTCCGACTGTCGGCTCGTCGACGTCATGACGTGCCGCACGAGGGCAATCAGCACCGCGAGACCGCTGATGAAGTAGTAAAGGAGGTTGAGCGGCAAGACGCGTACCGCGAACCATACGCTGCGACGCTCAGCGAACCAGCCGTACACGGGAAGGTTGAGCAGAGCGATGATCGCCACGCACCCGATCGCGAGCGCCGCGAGACGCCCGTCCCTCAAGGCCGCCGCAGCCGCGAGGAGCAGGGTCGCAACGCCCAGCAGCGCAATCTTCACCTTCTCGGCGATCCCGACGTTCAGGGTCGCCTCACGTGCACCCCCGGGGCCGTCTTCCAGCATGAGGAGCATCCACGGCACGCCTCGATCGAGGAGGTCGGTCTTCACCATGCCGCCCAGTGTCCACCGCTTCATGTGGGTCCCCTGGATGCTCGGATCCAACAGGATGCGGTAGCCGCGGCTCCTGATTCGGTACCCGAGCTCGATGTCCTCGATCTGCGGGCGCGCATAGCGCTCGACATCGAAGCCGCCGAGCTCGCGGAAGAGATCGCGCCGGACGGCGCCGCATCCCGCCCAGAACGTCTCCGTCTCGCCCGCCCCCTTCAGGTGGACGTAACGATGGAACAGGTTCCGGTACTGCGAGAGGAGGCCGGCCACCGTCGGCTGATCATCGTAGGCGCCGAATACCGCTCCCAGGTCCTCGCGCCCGTCGAAGGCGCGAAGGAACTTCCCAAGGACTTCGCGGTGCACGCATACGTCGGCATCCACGAAGACGAGAATGTCCCCGCTCGCGACCTCGGCGGCTGCATTCCGCGCGAAGCCGGGTCCGCGCGGGCCGCCGTCGATCCTCAGCACCTGATCGGCGTGAGCCTCGGCACATTCCCCCGAACCGTCGGTGCTCCCATCGTCCACGACGATCAGCTCCCAACGGTCTCTCGGCAGGTCCGACTGGAGGAGGGCCGCGATGCTGCGGCGAAGGACGTCGCGGCCGTCGAGGACCGGCACGATGACCGAAAGCTCGGGACGATCACTCAACGTCGCACCCTCCCGACTACGGGTGGCGACTCCGGTCTCCGCTCCGGTCTCAACCGGCCACCGGCGCCCGGGACTCCAGTCGCTGCTCCTCATGATACTCGAAGTCGGTGTTCACGGCCCATACGTCGTGGGCGGCGCCCTCCATGTTCCAAACGGTCATCAAGGCAGTGAGCATGGAGTGATCCTGATTGTTGTACTTGTGCATTCCGTTCCTTCCGACCGTGTGGAGGTTCGGGATTCCTTCGATGTGCGCACGCACGCCCTCCACGCACGCGCTGTATTGCGCGTCATAGATGGGATACGCCTTGGGCATTCGGACGACCGCACCGTCGAGCACCTGTGCGGCTCCCGTAACGTCGAGGACAGCGAGCTCGCGCCGGGCCAGATCGATGAGCTCTCCGTCCGGCGCTGACCAGAGGCCGTCGCCCTCGAAGCAGAAGTACTCCAGCCCCAGGCAGGTCCGGCCCTCTTCGGGCACCATCGCCCTACTCCAATTGTTGAAGTTCTGGATCCGACCGACCTTCACACCCGGAGTGTGCACGTAGATCCAGTTGTCGGGGAATAGATCTTCGCGGTCCAGGATCAGGGCGACGACGAGGAAATCACGATAACGCAGCCCTTCCGCCGACCTTCGAGCGCGCTCGGGCGCCTCAGGGCGCAGCGAGCGGACGAGGGAACGGAGCGGCATCGTCGAGATCACGTGATCGCAGCTCACGTCGGTCGTCCCGCCCTGGTGCCGGACGCGCACCGCATGTACCCGTCCATTCTCGCACAAGACCTCGTCCACGCTGTGCTCCAGGTGGACCTCGTTGCCCATCTCACGGATGTGCCGTGCGCAGGTCTCCCACATCTGGCCGGGGCCGAGGCGAGGATACTGAAAGTGCGTGATCAGAGACTTGATCTTGGCCGGGCGCTTGGTGACCGATGCGGCCGAGAGCAGCGCCCGCGCCAGAGAGAGTCCCTTGATGCGTTGGGCGGCCCACTCCGCCCTGATCTCCGTGCACGGGATGCCCCAGACTTTTTCGGTATACGTCTTGAAGAAGATCTCGTAGAGCCGGCGACCGAAGCGATTCGTCACCCACTCCTCGAAGTTCTCCTCACGCTCGTACGGCCAGAAGTGCCACTTCAAGTAGGAGAGGACCACGGCGATCGAGTTGAAGAGGCCGAGGCCGAAGAGGGCGTTCAGCGGCTTGAGCGGGTAGTGGAAAAAGGTGCCTCGGTAGTGGATGCGCGAGAGCCGGGGCACGGCGATGAACTCGTCCCCCAGGATCTCGTGCCAGAGCCGCTCGACGGGCTCGATCTTCGTGAAGAAGCGGTGCCCGCCGATGTCGAATCGGAAGCCTTTGTAGCGCGCGGTCTGAGAGATTCCACCCAGGATGTGCTCGCTCTCGAACACCGTGACCTTGAAGCCCTTCTTGGAGAGCACGTACGCCGCCGTCAGCCCGGCGGGGCCGCCGCCCACGACCACGACGTGGTCGCCCGGGCGGAGGCGATCGATCTGCCTGCCGTCGCCCACGTCCGGGACGGTTTCGAGACCCTCCATCGGCTCAACCGTGCGCACAGGACTCAGCATGCGCCGGTGCCCCCGTTGGAGGCCGCGCGCTCTGCGAGTGGGTGGGTCGCGGCATTTACGGTCCGATCTCCCATCAGAAGTCGCAGCCTCGTCGCCTCGCGGAAGCCCGCAAGCTCGAACCACAGCGGCATCGAGCCTCTCCCCTCCCTTTCGGGGGGCGCCGCATCGAGTGCGGGCAGGCCCGCCCGGGCACTCTCACCGTGGAGCACGCCCAACAGTGTGTTGCGCCCGCTCATCGCCC
>JBFFWJ010000190.1:0-6675 GCA_041570315.1 Longimicrobiales bacterium
CGGTCGGCGACCTGGACCGGTACCCCGATAAGTAGCTTCGTGAGTCCGTGCAGCGAGACCAGCAAGCGGACGGCTGATTTCTTCGAGCGGGAGAGCGTGTCGACCCTCGCCGCCAGGGTGTGGTGGATCACAGCCGGGTGCTTCGCGGCGAGAAGGACCTCGGCTGCGCCGTACCACCGCTCGTCCTGGGTGGCCCGGGCCGTGCTCTTGTCGTACCGCTGGGTGACCTCGGCCTCCGGCGCGTAGACGAAGTGGCCCCCCCCCGCCCAAAGCCGGAGTCCGAGCTCGTGATCTTCCAGCGCGCGATAGAACTCGGGGTCGAAGCCCCCTGTGCTTTCCAGGAGCCCTCGCGCGACGGAGCTGTTCGTGGCGACGTAGGCATCCTCGGGCCACCGTAGCCGGCCGTCGGTGGTGACCCGTCGCTCCCACTGGAGGCCTAGATCGCGGATGATCTCGAAGGCCACTGATGGTCGCCCCTCGGCCTCGAGTCGTACACGGCCCACGACCACTCCATTCGTGAGCTCTTCGTGCCGCGCAGCATGGGCGGCGACGAGGCCCGGGGGGGCCTCGAGGTCGTCATCCAGAAAGAGGACGACGTCTCCGGAGCCTGCCCGCCACCCCGCATTCCGAGCGGCGGCCTGACCGGCGTTCTCCTGGGACACGACGTAGAGCCGGCAGGGGACGTCCAGGGCATCCAACATCTCGAGCGTGCCGTCGATGGACCCGTCGACGGCGACGACGATCTCCATCTCATCGGGCGGAAAGCTCTGACGTGCGAGGCCACGCAGGAGCCGGTGGAGGGCGTCGCGCCGATTGTAGGTCGCGATGACGACGGTGACGCGCACGTCAGCGCTTCCCGAAGAGGGCGATCAGGTGGTCCATATATCCTGGGATGGGCTGCCCATCGGTGGGGTGGGGCTCCTGGTGCAACAGCTCTAGCGCCGGGTGCCGCCCGATGAGCGGGAGGATACGGTCTGCGCCTTCCGGTATCCATGTCTGCCACCAGGCCGACCGGAGCACCGGATCGTAGCGGCACATGGAAACCACCAGGAGGCCACCCGGCCGGACTGCCGCGGCAAGCCGGTCGACGGTTCGAAGCACGCTGCGACGGCCGTGCACGAATTCCAGGACGTCCATGGCAAAGACCACGTCGTGCGTGCCCAGGCGTGTTTTCCGGACGTCCAGTTCCACGACGCTGACGTGGCCCACCCCCTGAAGGCGCCGTGCCACCCGCTCACGGACCACCGGCGAGATGTCGCCCGCCACGAGCGAGCCGGCGTATCGCGCGATCTCTTTCGTTCCCACACCATCTGCGCAACCAGTCTCCAGGACGTCGCCCCAATCCGGTCCCCGGACCATGGCGACGAGCTCGAGCACCCTCCTCCAACGGTCCCTGTCCGGGCCTGAGCTGAAATCCCATTCATGCTCGAGGTGGGACCGATCATTCATCGCCACCGGATCGGTCAGATACTTCTCTCGGACGATCTGCATCAGGTAGCGGGTCTGAAAGTAGAAACGGCGCAGCGCTGGCCACCCACGAAGCACAGTCTTCATGCCTCCTTCCGCAGCAATCGGAACACGTGTGTCTCCGTCTGATCGCTCGCGATGAGCCGGAGCGCGGGGTGCGCCGCGACGAACTCGCAGATCCAGTACCCGCCGCACAGGAGCCTGCGGCCCCAGGAGGTGGTCTCGTATATGTGGGCTTGCCGTACGTCTCCTACCAGCAGCCAGCCTCCTGGTTCGAGGGCATCGACGATCTTCCCTCGGATCGCCCTCAACTCGGATACGGACTGGAAGTAGGTGAGCACGTCCATGACCACGGTGGCGGTGAAGGGACCGGGCAGCGGATCGCGAAGGAGATCGAATTGTCGGAACCGAACCGACCCGTCCCATGCGAACCGGGTCCGGGCGCGCTCCAGGGCCGCCTCGGACACATCCAGACAGAGAAGGGAGTCGCACAGGGGTGCCAGATGGGCCGTGAAGGTCCCCTCTGCGCAGCCGATCTCCGTCGCACGCTCCAGGCCGCCGCTCTCGTGAATGACCGCGAGCAGTGAAGCCGCGATCTCATGTCTGGCCTGCTCCTCGGCAGACGTGTATCGCCACGGGTCGGGCGACTCCTCGAAGAGCCGGTTCAGGGAGGCAGACGTCGCCGAGGATCGATAGACCAGGCGACGGCGCAGGACGATCAGCAGGTACCAGGCGCTTCGCAGGTACGTGATCTCCTTCGCGCGAGCGCGAGCCATTCGAAGACCCGTGCGTGCTCGATGGGCCGCGTGCCTCAGGGATCGCATGACGAGGGTCCGTTCCTCCTTCAGGGCCGGTGCATATCGCGCGGCGAGAAGGTAAGCGGTGAGTCCACCCAGGGCGCCCAGCACGACGCTCGGCGCATCTGCCCCTCCCCCGGCTCGCGCGGCCAACGTGGTGCCCAGTGCGCAAGCCGCGGCAGGCGGCATGAGACCGGCGATGTCGCGCACCAGGATCCCCGATACCGGAACGGCTGCAGCGGCAGCCGCCGAGGGAAGAGACGTCGACACCATCACGAAAAGGCCGAGCAGGATGGCCAGCGGTGCGGCGGGGGGGCCGAGCACGGGAATCAAGAGCATGTCGGTCACTACGGCCAGGACCGCAGACGCCGCCATGGCGGCCGCGATCCGGTCCACCCGGCCCAGGCCCCACAGCACCTGCATGCCGGCTACGGACCACGCATCCAGGAGGACCACCACCATGCCCAAGCGGAGGATTTCGGCGGTGCCCGCTGGAACCTCAGGGAGCCAGAGCCTGAGGAGCGCGGGGGCAAGGATCGCCACCACCAAGGCGACGGGCGTCACGATGAAGGTGAGCCAGCGAACCCCGCTGGATAGCGCGATGCCGACCCGCGCGGCGTCACTTGGTCGACTCACGGTCCGACTCACGGCGGGCACGAGCACTTCTGCGGTCCGCCAGCTCATCTCCGAAAGGAGTAGGGTGGGACGCATTCCCACGTGGTAGGCGACGACGGCGGCAGGCCCGATCAGAGTGCCGATGATCAGAGGGTGCACCTGCCAGAGCACGGCGCCTGCGGCTGTCGCCGTGAGCGTGCCGATTCCGAAGCGCAACTGAGGCCTCAGGCCTTGCAGGTCGAACGTGGCGGAGAAGACACCGTGGCCCGGGTCGACCCGCTGCACCGCGGCGCTGGTGAAGAGCGCGGTGGCGAGGGCTGCAAGCGAGTAGGCGACGGCTACGCCGTTGAGGTCTCCCCGCACAACCACCGCCCCGATGATCAGCGCCATGCGAGTGAGCGCGCCGGCGGCCAGAACCAGATTGGACAGACCAAAGCGCTGCCTTCCCGCGAGCACCGCCAGTCC
Source organism: Longimicrobiales bacterium (assembly GCA_041570315.1). Lineage (GTDB taxonomy): Bacteria > Gemmatimonadota > Gemmatimonadetes > Longimicrobiales > Gaopeijiaceae > JBFFWJ01. The sequence goes on from JBFFWJ010000190.1 coordinate 3,345, forward strand.
GTGCTGGACGACCTGTTCGAGGAAGAGTGCGACCCCGACCAGCGCAAAAACCTCCATCTCGGGCAGCGGCCATCCCCGGACGAAGCCACCTGAGAGCGTTGAGAGGACGCCGATGGTGGTCATGGCTCCCCAGCCCGCGAGGCCCACGACGAGCAGGCCCCCGCCCGCCGCGCGCGCGGTCCGGGAGGGCTCGCGCTCAGGGAGTCCCGCGGATCGGGCCACATCTCGTGTGATGATGAGGCCGAGACCGAGGTCCAGAGACATGACCAGGCCGGAGACCGAGAGGACGATGATCCAAAGACCATAGTCGACACCTCCCAGACCCCAGAGCATGACCGGGACCGTGGCCAGCGAGGTGAGGGCGGCGACCACGGGGCCCAGGTTGTTGAGGAGCCCGTGAAAGATCAGCCGTCCCCGGAGCTCCGCCGCCTCGGAGGGAACCGCGATCGCCGGGCTCTGCTCGGCCGTCGGGGGTTCCCGCGGTTCGGACTGATTCTCCGCGATCCGCTCAGACATCCGGTCGCGTACTGCGCGAGCACGGCACGGGCAGCTCTCCGGTGCGGCTGACCACTGAGCACGTGGAGGCCCCGGGGTGCGACGGGTCTGCACTGCGCGTACCCTCTCTCAGAGGCGTTCGCACATGCGATCCGGGCGCCGTCCGCCTCAGCACGCTCCGGGCTCGGTCATGGTCCGGGTCTCTGCCAGTCTCATATTGAGGGCTGTCCCATCCGAGGGGGGAAGCAGCTTGCTCCCTCGCCGGATGTCGTCGGTCGACCACCTTGCGGGATGTTCCTTGAGAATAGGAGATCCGAGCATTCCCCGGATGCAGGCACCCGCCCGCCTGACCTCGTCTCGGACGCCGCGTGCGACGAAGGATAGAGACACCCCGAGATGAGCTCACCCAGCTGCGCAGCGAACTGGAGCATGTGAAGGTAGGGTGGTACCGCCGATTGGGCAGCGGTGGAGGGCGCATTCGCGGAGATAGCGCGCGGGACCCGAACTCACCGAGCGATCCGTGTTGGAGTCGGCTCGAGCAACCGAGAGCGGACCGGACCCGGTTGAGTGATGCCTGATACGAGATCGCTGTTTGCAACCGTGCCAATCGAACTCGAGTTCCCCGATGACATGGCCTCGGACATCGCAGCGGTGCTCGGCGGTGAGCACGAGTCCGGCTACTCGGGCGCGGGCTCGGTTTCAAGAGCACCCTCAGCGCGATCTGGCCCACGTGCTTCAGGTCTTCAGCGACGAAGACGTCGCCATCCCACCCTCACCGGGTTGGCGCTCGACGCGGTAGCGACCCTGCAGGGCCTCGTTCAGGCGGGAGGAGGCGTCCGTCACGTCGCCGTGAGCCGCCGAAGCTCCCTGCGGATCGCGGCGTCCACGTTGGCCGGGACCGCCGCCCGTTGCTCGGTCGCAGACGCGCCCCCCCCAGCGATGATCCTGCCGAGCACCGCCTGCGCGGTGCTCCCTGTGAACGGCGGCTCGCCCACCAGCATCTCGTACAGCACGCACCCCAGCGCGTAGATGTCCGTCTCCGTTCCGACATCTGGATGTCGCGCAGCACCTCGAGCTCTTCCATCAAGGCCTCATGGCGCGCGGCCCCCCGCCGGACCCTGGCGACGGGAGGTCCGGCCAATCGCCCATCTACGTAAGGCGGCGTAGTGCAGAGCCGGCCGGGGTCCGGTACACTTCGGGCATACGTAGCACGCGAAGCCCGGCTCGGTCCGGCCCGCTCGGGGGACGGACCCGGAGTCGAGCGACCACCCCACCCCGAGAACATGGCCAAGACGCTGCGCGCAACCCGACCCAGCCGGTCGCCCAGGCGGAATCGCCGCGCCGGCCTCGTCGCGGGCGCATCCGTCCTCGCGGGGGCGCTCGCCATCGGACCGTGGGCCGGCTCCGAACTGAGCGCGCAGACCGTCGTGCCGGGACGATGCGGTCCCGACGCGCGGGGCGTGGAGGTGGCCGGCGCGGTGGCGGACATGCTGTCCCGGCGGCCGCTGGCCGGCGCGGTCGTCACGCTTCGGGCGCCTGCCGCCTTCGTCCATCAGATCATCGGCCGGTCGCAGGCCGGGGTCGAGGGGCGGTTCGTCTTCTGCGCCGAGGCGGTCGGAGAGGGCTGGGACGTGATCGCCGAGCTCGACTCGCTGTCGAGCCGCGAGGTCCCGGTCGGGCCCCAGGGGCAGGTCGACACCCTCTACATCGCCTGGTCCGAGCCGGTGTCGCTGGCCGGGACCGTCCGGGTGCAGGGGGGCGACGCTCCTGTGCCGGGCGCCCGCATCACGATCGAGGACCGTCCCGTTCGGGGGCTCACCGACGACGAGGGACGGTTCTCGCTTCGGGGGCTCGGCGCCGGCCCCCGGGTGGTCACCACGAGCCACATCGCCTACGCGCCCAGGGTGGACACGATCCTGGCCGAAAGCGGTGCCAGCCTGTCGCTCGACATTCGGCTGGGTCACGAGGCCGTCGAGCTCGACCCCATCGTCGTGACCGCGCGTCGGCCACCGACGACCCGGATGCGCGGCACGCGCGAGCTCGGGATGACGGCCTCGGAGGTGGCGGAGGCCCTTCCCCGGTCGATCGACTTCCTGGCGCTGCTCCGGCAGGCCAACATCCCGGGCCTCATCATCCAGCGGACCACGGGACCGGACGGGATCTGCGTCGAGTTCCTGCGGGCTTCCGGCGGTTGCGCCATGCTGCAGGTCTTCGTCAACGGCATCCGCGTCTCGAACCCGGGGGTCATGCTGCTGTCGCTCGACCCCGTGATGGTGGAGGAGTTCATCGTGCTCCGCCCCGCGTTCGCTCAGTTCCAGTACATGGGCCCGCTCACGCCGAACGGGGTCATCGACATCATCCTCAAGTGACGGTTCCATGATTCGCTCGACCGCAATCCGCGTGCTACCGCTGATCCCCCTCCTCCTGGCTCCGGCGACCGCGCTCGCCCAGGACGCCGCCGCGGCCGTTTCGACCCTCGAGGTGGGTCAGCAGGTGCGCGTGCAGGCACCCGGCCTGAGCGTGCAGCTCGGCACGGTCTCGGAGATCGACGCGACGACGCTCTACGTGCTCGAGGAGGGCCAGGAGTGGGTCATCGAGGCGAGGACGATCGAGCGCCTCGAGGTTCGCCGTCGGAGCGTCGCGCAGAACGTCCTGATCTTCGGCGCCATCGGGGCGCTGGCCGGCCTTGGAGCGAACAAGTTCCGCGAGTCCATCTCGCCCGCCCCCTTCGCGGTGGGCGGGGTGGCGGTGGGCGCCGCCTTCGGCTTCACGCAGTGGAAGTGGACGGTGCGGTACCCGCGCTGACCCGGAGGCGGAAGCAGGACGCTTGCGGGCA
>JBFFWJ010000191.1:0-6654 GCA_041570315.1 Longimicrobiales bacterium
CATCGTAGCGCGATCGCACTTCCGCGTCACCGGGGGTGGCTCTAACTTCGGCCGTCGCTCGCGCACCCATCGCATCTTCGAGCCGTGGGAGCGGCGCGAGCGGCCCTCCGTGGTCCCGCACGACGTCCGACCGGAGCCTCCAGGCATGCCCCGTATCGACCCGATCCGCCTCCGCGCGCTCGCGACCGCGGCGCTCCTCGCCCTCTCCGCGCCGGCCGCGGCCCAGCTTCCCGACGTGTCGTGGACGCCCGCAGCCGCCGGCATGCCCCGGACGGCGGCCGAGATGAACGGCTTCACGGCCCACACGCGCCACCTGGAGATGTGGGACTACCTCGAGGCGCTGCGCAACGCCACCACGGGGATGCGGCTCGGGAGCTACGGGCAGACCCGTGAGGGCCGGGAGCTGGCCTACGCCGTCTTCAGCCGTCCCCTCGTGAGCGAGCCCTGGGAGGCGATGGCGCTCGGGCGCCCGGTCGTCGTCCTCGCGGCCAACGTTCACGGGGGAGAGCGGACCTTCCGCGAAGGCCTGCTCATCCTCATGCGCGACCTGGCCACACCCGGGACCGAGGCCAACGCGCTCCTCGACGAGGTCACGGTCGTCGTGGCGCCGCAGATCAACCCGGACGGCTTCGAGGCCAGCGAGCGCGGCCAGCGCGGCAACTCGTGGGGCATCGACCTCAACCGCGACTACGTGAAGCTCGAGCACCCGTCGATCGCCAACTACGTGAAGAACGTGATCGGCGCCTGGCGGCCACACCTCTTCGTGGACGGCCACAACGGGGGCTCGCGCCCGTACAACCTCAACTACCAGTGCCCGAGCCACTACGACTCGATGCTCGAGATCACGCTCCTGTGCGACGACGAGATCTTCCCCGCGATCGACGCCAGGCTCGCCACGGAGGGGATGCGCTCGTGGTACTACACGAGCGGCGACGAGGAGGAGTGGCGCACGGGAGGATTCCAGGCCCGGATCGGCCGCAACTACGGCGGGATGGTGAACAGCGTCGGCATCCTCTTCGAGGCGCCGCAGCAGGATCTCGAGGTCGGCGCGCGCGCCGGCTACCTGGGCTACCTCACCGTGCTCCGCTTCGCCGCCGAGAACCCGGATCGGCTGATGGGGCTCGTGAGCCGGGCGCAGGCCGAGACGATCGCCATGGGCGCCGCGCCCTCCGGCGAGATCGCGGTCGAGATGGAGTACGCCGCCGAGGACTACCCCGTCGACTACACGCTCGTGCGCGGCGGCGGGTTCAACGACCCGCCCGGCTCACAGGTCGACACGATCGAGGTCACGGGGGCGCGCCTCATGAAGAAGCCGGTCGCGACCAGGCTCCGGGCGCGCCCGTGGGCCTACCTCCTTCCCCGGGACGCCGAGGACGCGGTCGCGATGCTCCACCGGCACGGGATCACGGTCGAGCGCCTGACCGAGCCCGTGACGCTCGACGTCGACGCCTACACGGTGGCGGACGTGACGCACGAGCAGCAGTACAACCACGCCGCCGTGACACGCATCCAGGTCGGCGAGGTGATCCGGCAGACCCGCGAGCTCCCCGCCGGGACCTACGTGGTGCCCACCGCGCAGAATCTCGGACGGCTCGTGGCGCACATGCTCGAGGTCGAGACCGAGGACAACGTGGTGTACTGGAACACGATGGACGCCTGGGTGCCCCGGCCCGACGGCGAGGGCGGTGGCGGGGGCCGCGGGGGTCGTGGCGGTCGCGGGGGCGGAGGCGGAGGCGGTGACTTCGGAGGCCGGGGCGGCCAGGAGGCGGGACCGCCCGTGGCCCCGATCTTCAAGCTGATGACGCCGACGGCGCTGCCGACGAGGGTGATCGACCCGGAGGGCTGAGGCGGGCCCTAGCGCGGCTCCACGTTGCAGTCGATCAGCGTCAGGCACCGCACCCGGAACCGCTGCCGCTCCTCGGGGCTGAGGCTCAGCACCGAGACCGCGGCCACCGCCTCGCGGATGTCCACCTCGTGGGGCGGCCGGAAGGCGAGCCGGATCCGCGTGCCGGCGGTCGCGCCCTCGCCCACGGTCTCGAGCTCCCAGCCCGCGATCCAGCGCACCTCGCCGACGGCTCGCCGCAGCGCGAGCGACTCCTCCTGGCTGCGCGGCGGGATCGCGAGCGGGAGCCAGATGGTCTCGGCGGACGAGGGGTGGTTCTCCCGCCAGGCGTTGAGCGCGAGGTTGATCCGGCGGTAGTCGGCGCCCTGGCTGAGCAGCTGCTGGGCATACGACTGCATGAGGATGTCGTTGTGCTTCACCCCGGACTCGAGCGCGGTCTCCATGTGGCGCATGAAGGCCTCGGGGTCGCCCTCGCGCATCGCCTGGATCGAGGCGAGGAACTCGGTGTCCGGGTAGTCGGGGTCGACGGCGGCGACGACCTCGGTCATCTCGGCCCATTCGTCGCTGAGCATGTCGACGGGGTCCTCCCGGGTCGACAGCACGTACTCGCGGGCGCCGAACGCCATCGCGATCAGGTAGATCCCGATCAGCATCCGGAAGCGCCGGTACCAGGGCGCGGTGTCCGGTGCGAGCGCCATCGCGCTAGAGCCCCCGCTGCGTCTGCCTGTCCGTCACCTTCCAGATGAACGAGTCCAGGTAGTAGTGCATCAAGCCGTACGTGTAGATCATCATCTGCGAGAACAGGCCGTACCCGGCCTGGTAGTCGAGCGCCGGGATGTCGAACTCGGGGATGGCCGGGTACGGCGCGAAGTTCACCACGCCGAAGCCGAACTCGTCGAGCGGACGGTTGATGACGAGCTGGAAGGCGACCGCGTACACCACGCCGCCCGCCACGAACCAGCGAAGCCTTCCCGGCCCCGTGACCCGGCTCCAGAAGCCCTCCCGCGCCTTGCCCTTGTCCGCCGTCTTCCGCATGAACGAGTACACCATGACGATGTACTGGACGCCGTGCATGAGCCGGTGGGCCACCGCGTACATGAGGATCGAGTTCGTGTTCCACGAGACGTAGTACCACAGGAAGTAGCTCGCCCCGATGAAGGCGTACTTGATCGGGTTGATCGTTCCTCCGGTGGCGGCCGTCCTCCACAGGTGGAAGCCGTACAAGATCAGGTAGCCGGCCAGGACGACCTGCGTGGCCGTCAGGAGCCCCTGCACGAAGCCGACCGAGATCGGCACGTGCATGCGGTGCAGCTCGCGGATCCACAGGAAGCGGAACATCGGCGCGTTCAGGAACATGAACGCGTACAGCACGCAGTGGAGGCCGAGATCCCAGCGGCGCGTGTGCTCGAGCCCCGCGCCGGCCTTGAAGTCGTAGATGCGCGCGAGCCCGTGCTGCTGCATGACGCTGTGCTGGTGGTCCCACGCGGTCACGAGCAGCAGCAGGGTGATCGGCGCGAACTGCAGGCCGGCGATCGTGAAGCCGACGATCGCGATCGGGCCGAAGATGAGCCGGTCCTTGAACCGCTCCCACACGTCGGGCATGCCGTAGGAGCGCACCCACCCCGCGTAGTGGTGCGGGATCGTGATCCACAGGTTGATCGAAGCGACCGCCACGTACGGGAGCCACGCCTGGAACCCGAGGGCGAGCGCGACCGCGAAGAACGGCAGGCCCAGGAACCACACGAGATCCTGGCGGGGGCTCAGGATGTAGCCTGTCTTGAACGTGCGCATCGACCGGGGGGTCGTCCCTACGAAAGCCGGAAACGGTCCGGGAACTTAAGCAGGCGGCAGGGCAATTTGGACCCTCCGCCGGCCCGCGGTCAGTTCCGCGGCTCGGCCTCCGAGACCGTCCCGAACGCCTTGAGCACCTCCCGCGTGAGGTCCCAGCGGTCGAAGCCCTGGCGCCCGTAGTCGAGCCCGCGCCGCACGATCACGAGATCGTGGGAAGGCACGACCACCACGTACTGACCGCGGTTGCCGGCGGTCGAATAGGCCGTGCGGGGCACGTCGTCGCGGCCGTCGGGGACGAGCCACCACTGCCCTCCGTATTGGCGGCCGGTGTCGGCGGTCGCCGGAGCGGGCGTGCGCGTGAAGTCGATCCACTCCTGGGAGATGAGCCGCTCGCCGTTCCAGATGCCGCCGGTGAGGTAGAGGAGCCCGAAGCGCGCGAGGTCGCGGGCGTTCGTGTAGACCTGGCTGCTCAGGATGAAGTCCCCGAAGCGGTCGGTGCTGACGAGCGTGTTGCGCATGCCGATCCTGTCCAGCAGCCGCCGGCGGGGGAACTCGGCGTACGCGCGGTCGTCGCCGATCGCGCGCTTCATCGCCAGGACGCCGAGCAGCGTGTCGTAGTTCTCGTAGTCCCATACGGTTCCGGGCTGGCGGACGAGCGCGCGGCTGCGCGCGCCGACGATCGAGCTCGCGCCGGCCCAGTAGGCGAGGCCGGACCCGGTCGCGTACTCCAGCCCGCGGTTGTCGACCGTCTCGAGCCCGCTCGACATGTTCAGCACGTGCCGCAGCGTGATCGCGTTGCGGGGGTCGGTCTCGGGAGACGGGGCCGGCGGCAGCCAGTCGAGGCCCAGCGGCTCGTCGAGGGAGAGCTTGCCTTCGTCGACCAGCATGCCGATGAGCGTGACGGCGATGCTCTTGGCGGTCGACCAGGTGCGCGTCTTGGTCGTCATCTCGACGCCGGGCGCGTAGCGCTCGTGGATGATCCTGCCGTCGTGGACGACCATCAGGCTGAGCGTGACCTGCTCGGGCGTCGGTCGGTCGAACGCCCAGTCCGAGGCGGCCTGCAGCGCCCGCCAGTCGACGCCCGCGGGGAGGCTCCCGTCACCCAAGAGGTCACCGTCCGGCCACGCGGTCGCGGCAGGGTCGCCGGCCGGCGGCGGCAGCGTCAGCTCGGGCAGCCCGTCGATGTCCTCGAAGGTCTGGTCGGGCGCGAGGATCACGCAGCCGATGCCCTCCCGGTACGCCGCCCTCATGATGGGCGTGCCACCGGGGGCGCCGATCGCCACCGCCTGGCGCCGCCAGTCGACCTCGTAGTCGCCCCCGCTCGGCGTGCCGACCGGGCGCGGCAGGAACGCGAGCTCCTGGGCGAAGACCTGCTCGAGCGTCCGCTCACCCGTGAAGAGGCCGTTGCACATGAGGATCGCCTGCTGGCCGTAGCGGACCATCTCCCGCTGTGGGCGCCAATAGTCGTAGCTGTCCTCCTGCTGGGCCGCCGCGGTCAGGGGCAGGGCGAACAGGAGCGTGGCGAGCGTGCCGGCGAGCCTTCGGGAGAGCCGCGTCATGATCGTACCTCGGGTCGAGCGGTGGTCGGCGCTCGTCAACCTACGCTGTACCGGGGCCCGCCCATAGGCCCTGGTGCGGCGTGGCGGAGGCGTGGCGGACCTTCGATCGCCGACGCATCCGCCCGACGGTCCCGGTGGCTCGCGCAATCCTGGAACACCACGCTAGCTTCGCCGCCCGTCCGAGCCGGTTCGCCCGCTCGTCCCGCGCAAAGCCGGCCCCCGCGTCCCAGCCCCGCACCCGCCCTCCCACGCCGCATCGAGAAGCTCCGCTTGAGCCCACGCCGCATCCCCCCGATCCTGCGCGCCCTCGCGCCTTCCCTGTCGGCGCCCGAGCACCCCGGAGGCCGTGCGCCCGAGTACACGATCGTCTTTCCTCCGACGATGCTGTGGGCCAATTGCCAGCGGCCCCACCATCTCCTGACCCAGCTCGCCCGGCACCACGACGTCCGCGCGCTCTTCAACGACTGGACCGTCCCCGAGGAGGTGCTGGAGGGGGGGCGGCTCATCGTGACGAGGCGGGCCTTCCGCACCCGATACCATCAGGGCCCTCTCGTCTACTACTTCTCGATCCCGGACAAGGTCGACTATCTGCGACGCCATCGTCTCGAGCCCGACCTGGTCGTGTTCGAGCTCATGGACCTGCCCGAGCGCGAGTTCGCCGACTGGAAGGTGGCGCTTCCGCGCGCGCTGGAGCGCGCCGACGTCGTCCGCACCACGGGCCCCGCGATCACCGACTATCTGCGGGAGCACCACGCCGACGCCCTGGGCGACAAGCCCGTGTCGACGTCGCGCAACGGCGTCGATCTCGAGCTCTTTGACCCGGACCGCGCGCTGTCGCGCCCGCCGGAGCTCGCGCGCGTCGACAAGCCGATCCTCGGCTTCTACGGAAACCTCGACTGGTGGATCGACTGGGCCCTCGTCGAGGCGCTCGCCGGGCTCGCCGACTACCAGGTCGTCGTCATCGGCGACACCGAGGGGCGGCGTCCCAGGATCCCGGCGCGGCTGAGGATCTCCCCCATCCTGTGGATCGACCGGAAGCCGGTCGGCGAGCTGCCGGCCTACCTGAAGTGCTTCGACGTGGCGCTCTTCCCCTTCGTCGTCAACGAGATGACCGACGCGGTGGACCCGCTCAAGGTCTGGGAGTACTTCGCCTTCGGGAAGCCGGTGCTGGCGACGCGCACCGCCTTCGTGGAGGCGCGCGCCGACCTCTTCCACGTCGTCGACGCGGGCGCCGTCGAGCAGGCCGTGGCGGCCGCCCTCGCGGAGGCGGACGACCCCGCGCTGGTCGCCGCGCGGCGCGCGGCCGCCGCCGAGCGGGACTGGCGCAGGATCGCGGACACGCTGCACGGGGAGATCGGGGTCGCCCTCAGCGCTCTCCCTGGTAGGCGACGGCAACGATCAGCTCGCTGAGCTGCTCAAGTTCCCGGAGGTCGAGCACCTCGCCAGGGGAGTGTCTGTAGC
>JBFFWJ010000192.1:0-6646 GCA_041570315.1 Longimicrobiales bacterium
CCGCGGAGGCGACGGTCTGACCCCGGAGGCTGAGCTCGGACATGAGGACCATCTGGACCCACGGGAAGTTGGCCATCAGATGGTCGAGCTTGCCCTCGAACGCCTCCAGCCCGCCCAGGTTCGGGTGGACCTCCATCTGGATTCCGGCCACGGCGAAGGGCCTCATCCCGCCTCCTCCAGCGCCGCCGCGGCCTCTTCGAGGATCCCCAATCCGGCGTCGAGATCCTCGTCGGAGATGGTGAGCGGCATGAGCGTCCGGATGACGTTGCCGCTGGCCGTCATGATCAGGAGGCCGCGCGTCCGGGCCTCGGCGACGAGCCGCCCGGCCCGTGCCGGATCCGGCGCGCCCGTCTCGGGATCCACCACCTCGATGGCCCGCATGGCCCCGAGGCCCCGGGGACGGACGAAGCCCGCCCGCTCCGCCGCCAGGCGCTCGAAGCTGCGCATGACGCGCTCTCCGAGGATCTCCGCCCTCTCCAGCAGCCCTTCCTCCTCGATCACCTCGAGAACGGCGAGGGCCGCCGCCAGCGCCACCGGATTCCCGCCGTAGGTGCCACCCAGGCCGCCGACCTGCGCCGCGTCCATGATCTCGGCCGACGCCGTCACCGCGGCCAGCGGCATCCCCCCGGCCAGCGACTTCGCCATGATGATCACGTCGGGAACGATCCCGTAGCGCTCGCAGGCGAACCAGGCGCCGCACCGCCCGAAGCCGGACTGCACCTCGTCGGCCACCAGGAGGATGCCGTGCTCCGAGCAGACCTCCCGCAGGCCCCGGAAGGCCGCCGGATGCACCGGAAGGAACCCTCCCTCCCCCAGCACCGGCTCCACGACGAGGCAGGCGATCCGGTCCGGCTCGGCCTGGTAGGCGAAGAGGTGCCGGAGCGCCTCGCGGGCCCCCTGCGCGACCTGGGTCTCGTCCCCGGAGCCCGGGTCGAAAAAGGGCTCGTAGGGGAGGCGGAGCACCGACGGCAGGAAGGGTCCGAAGCCCCGCCGGTAGGGGTCGACCTTCCCGGTCATGGAGAGGGTCAGGAGCGTGCGCCCGTGGAAGCCGCGCTCGAAGACCAGCACGGCGGCGCGCTTGGTGTGCGCCCGGGCGATCTTGACCGCGTTCTCGTTGGCCTCGGCTCCGCTGTTGACGAAGAGCGTCTTGTTCGGACCCGGCATCGGCACCAGCGCGTTCAGCCGCTCGGCCAGGCGTACGTACGGCTCGTACATCACCACGTGCCAGCAGCTGTGGATGAGCCGGGCGGCCTGGTCCTGCACGGCCTTCACCACCGCCGGGTGGTTGTGGCCGACGTTGAGCACGCCGATTCCGCCGCAGAAGTCGAGGTAGTCGCGACCGTCCACGTCCCGGATCCAGGATCCGGAGGCGGACTCCGCGAAGACGGGGGCGGTGTTGAACGCTCCCCTCGGGACCGCCGCGGCGCGGCGAGCCAGAAGCGATTGGTTGTCCATGGGGTGTAGTAGGGTCAGCGAACCCAGACGGTCTTGGCGCTCGTGAACTCGAGGATTCCGATGGGCGAGAGCTCGCGGCCGTACCCGCTGTCCTTGATCCCCCCGAAGGGGAGGCGCGGATCCGACTTCACGATCCCGTTCACGAAGCAGTTCCCGGCGTCGAGGAGATCCGCGGCGATGCGCTCGCCCCGCTCCACGTCACGGGTGTACACGGAGGCGCCGAGCCCGAAGGCCGTGTCGTTGGCGATGCGGATCGCCTCCGCCTCGTCGGCGGCAGGGACGACGACCGCCACCGGACCGAAGAGCTCCTCGGACCCGGCGGGCATCCCCGGATCGACGTCCGCCAGGAGGGTGGGCGGGTACCACGCCCCCGGGCGGTCCGGGACCTCGCCACCGTGGACCAGACGGGCGCCGGCCTCCACCGACCGCACCACCTGGTCGTGGAGCTGGTCCCGGAGGTCCTCCCTGGCCATGGGGCCGATCTCGGTGGCCGGATCGCGGGGGTCACCCATGACCGTGGCGCGGATCCGCTCGGACATGCGCTCCTCGAACTCCTCGCGCACGGCGTCGACCACCACGAAGCGCTTCGCGGCGATGCAGCTCTGCCCGGCGTTGAGGAAGCGCCCCTGGGCGCAGCTGGCCACGGCCAGCTCCAGGTCGGCGTCCCCCAGGACCACGGCCGGATCGCTGCCGCCCAGCTCCAGCCCGCACTTCTTGAGGTTGCGACCGGCACGCTCGGCGACGGCCCGGCCGGCCCGCACGCTCCCGGTGAGGCTCACCGCCCGCACCAGCGGATGGTCGATGAGGGCACCCGTGCTCTCCAGATCGGCGAAGACGTTGACGAAGAGCCCCTCGGGAAAGCCGGCCTCCCGGAAGAGATCCTCCAGGGCGAGGGCGCAGCCCGGCACGCTGGGGGCGTGCTTGAGCACCGCGCCGTTGCCCGCCACAACCGCCGGCACGGCGTACCGCACCGCCTGCCAGAAGGGGAAGTTCCACGGCATGATCCCCAGGACGACGCCCAGGGGCCGGTACGTCCAGTAGCTGCGGGTGGCGTCCGTGTTCGCCGGCACGGGGGCGAGGAAGCGCTCGCCATCCTCGGCGTAGTAGTCGCACACCCAGGCGCACTTCTCCGCCTCGGCCACGGCCTCCCGCGCCGGCTTGCCCATCTCCGCCGTCATCAGGGCCGCCAGCTCCGGGGCCCGCTCCCGCAGGAGCGCGCCGAGGCGGCGCACCGGCCCGGAGCGGTCGGAGACGGAAAGGAGCGCCCAAGAGCGTTGCGCCTCGGAGCACCTCAGGAGGGCCGACGCGACCTCGTCCGGGGTCGCCGTCGGATAGGAAGCGATCCGCTCGCCTGTGGCGGGGTCGATCGCCTGGAAACGCATCTCGGCTGCACTCGGCTGCACTGTGAGTGGCATGAACGATATCCGGACCGCGCCGACGCACAAGTCGTGACCCCGTCGGGCGATGCCCTGCCGAAGGCACGACCCCGGACTCGGGATCCGGGGCTCAGGAAGCCTGCGTTCGCCGACGCTCCCGCGCCTCCGCCAGGAGACGCCGCGCCCAGACGTGCCGGGTGGCCAGCACGGAGAGTCCGAGGGTGACCATGACCGTCCCCAGCCCGGGGATGACAAGCGCCAGCGTCCGCCTCGCGGAGCGTGAGCTCGCGGGCGTCCCGGTGGAGCACGCCCAGGTCCACGGCCAGGAGGCCCAGGACGAGGAGCAGGAAGCCCCCGAAGATCAGCGGCTGCACGCGCGTCGTCTCTCGGTGGAGCGCCGGCCATGGGCGCTCGGAGGCGTCACGCCCGCTCCTCGGAGCCGTCCGGGTTCTTCCACACGACGCCGTACAGATCGGTCCTGCGGTCGCTCCACGGCTGCACCGCACCCTCGTAGCGGTGGCGGCGCAGCTGGTCGAGATCGACGTCGGCGGTGACCAGCGTCTCCACGTTCTCGGTGGCCTCCCCGGCGATCCCGTCCCGGGCGAAGGAGTACCCGATGGGGGTGAAGATCCCCGACTGGGCGTGGTGGGTGTCGGCGTGTGGCACGAAGGGGAGGTTCCCGGTCGTGCCCGAAGCCACGACGAACACGTCGTTCTCCACCGCGCGAGCGAGGGCGCAGTACCGGACGCGCAGGTAGCTTCCCCGGTCCTCCGCCGCGAAGGGAACGAAGAGGATCACCGCCCCGCGGGAGGCGGCCAGGCGGGCGAGCTCCGGGAACTGGATGTCGTAGGAGCCCAGGATGGCGATCCGCCCCCGGTCGGTGTCGAACACTCCCAGCTCCGCCCCCTCGTCGAGCCCCCACCAGCGCATCTCGTCGTTGGTGACGTGGATCCTGGGCTGCTGCTCGATGGTGCCGTCGCGGCGGAAGAGGTAAGCGACGTTGAGGAGGCGGTCTCCCTCGCCCCGGGTGAACTGCGACCCGCCGACGATGTTGACGTTGTACTTCACCGACGCCTGCGAGAAGTAGTCGAGGTATCGAGGGGTGAGCTCCGCGAGCTTGCGCACGGCCTCGGCGGGGCGCCGCCCCCCTTCCAGACCCGTCAGCTGGGTCGTCAGCAGCTCCGGGAAGATCACGAAGTCGGCCTTGCTCTGGGCGGCGGCGTCGATGTAGAACGAGCACTGCGTCTCGAACTCCTCCCAGCTCTCGATGGCCCGCATCCCGTACTGGACGGCGCAGAGGCGGACCTGGGTCACGCGATGCCACTTGCGCTGGGGGTCGCGCACGAAGTCGAGGTTGGTCCACTCGAGGTGCGTGGCGTACCCGCGCGATGCAGCGTCGGACGGGAAGTAGTCCGGAATGAGCTCGACGAGCTGAAAGCCGTTCGCCGTCTGGGTGGTGAGCACCGGGTCGTAGAGGCCCCGCTCGATCACCTTCTCCACGTACTCCCGGGCGGTCATCGCCTCGGGCTGCGCGCCGAAGCCGGGGATCCGTCCCCCGATCACGATCCGGGCGAGGTTGAGCCTCCGACACAGATCCTTGCGCGCGTCGTAGAGGCGACGCGCCAGATGCATCCCGCGGAACTCGGGATCGACCATGATCTCGATCCCGTACAGCGTGTCCCCATCCGGGGCGTGGTTGCGGATGTAGCCCGCGTCGGCGACGAGCTTCCAGTCGTGCCAGTCCTCGTAGCGGTCGTACTCCACGATGAGCGACGAGCAGGAAGCCACGATGCGGTCCTCGTGCTCCAGGCAGAGTTGTCCCTCGCCGAATCGCTCGAGCTGGCTCTCGATCTGATCGCGGCCCCACGACACCATGCCCGGGAAGCAGCGCTCCTGCAGGGCGACGAGCTCCGGATAATCGTCGATGACGATGTTCCTCAGGCGGATTTGTCTTTCGAAATCGCTGAGGCGTAGTTTGCCGCCCGCCGGGCTGCCCTTCTGTTCGGCTGTCATGGGTCGGAAGAATAGCGGAGACGAGTGCCTGCCACATGCTCATCGACTGCCACGTGCACCTGAACAACTACTACGAGTCCCGGAACGGCCCGCCGCGGCCCACCGAGGAGAACGTGGAGATCCTGCGGGAGACCATGGCTGCCAACGGGATCGACCACGCGGTGGTCCTCACGTCGTACAAGGTCAACGTGGATCGCCCGAGCGCCGAGCAGGTGCTGGAGGTCCTCGCCGAGGACCCTCGCACCACCGTGGTGGAGGGACTCCGCTGGAGGGGCGACTCTCGCACCGACCTCTTCCGCATGGAGGAGCGGATCCGGGACGGTATGGTGAAGGGGATCAAGCTCTATCCCGGCTACGACCACTATCCCATCAACGACCGGTCGCTGGAGTCGGTCTTCCGCATCGCCGAGAAGTACGACGTCCCCGTCATGATCCACTGCGGAGACACCTACGCCCGCGACGCGAAGGTGCGGATGGCGCACCCCCTCCTGGTCGACGACGTCGCCGTCGACTACCCGGACGTCCGGTTCGTCATCTGTCACCTCGGCAACCCGTGGTTCCAGGACACCGCCGAGGTCCTCTACAAGAACGACAACGTCTACGCCGACATCTCGGGCCTCGTGTTGGGCAACTTCACCTACGAGTTCGAGCGCTACCTCGTGGCCCGCGTCCGCGACCTCATCATGTACATGGGCGACCCCGGGAAGCAGCTCATGTTCGGGACGGACTGGCCCCTCGTGGAGATGGCGCCGTACGTCCGCTTCCTGGAGAGCTTGGAGTTCGAGGGCGAGACGCTGGAGAACATCTCCTGGCGGACGGCCGCCAAGCTCTTCCGCATCGACACGAGCCGGCTGGGTTAGGGAGGCTCTGCTCTGCTCCGGCAGCTCCCCCGGGTGTTCGCGAGGAGTGGGACACCGACTGGTCCGGGCTCCTCGGCGAGCGCCAGAGGTTGACCACCTTCTGCCGTCCGAAGCCTGCCGTCTCGTCGTATCCCAGAAGGATCGTGCCGATTCTGGGACGCCTCGCCTCGCGCACGATGTGCTCCAGATCCGGGCGCTTCTCGGCCTCGTCCGACAGCTCGGGAAGAGGATGTTGGGCCTGAAGAACGCCGATCCCCGCGGGGTGAGCTCGGACGGCTACGAAGTTCAAAGGGCCTTTGGCGGGAGGAGGCGAGGAAGGACGGGGCAGGGGGCAAGGAGGGAGGGGCGGAGAGGAGGGGAGAGGGGCCGGTGCGTGCGGTGGAGGGATTGAGAGGAGAATCCCCGGCTTGCCGGTCGGACCCGGGAGCCTCAGGGGTCGAGGTCGTCGGGCGTGAAGTCGAGCTCGGGGACGGGGTCGGAGGGGTCGAAGGCCGGTGTCTGATGGAGGAGGCCGGTGAGGAGGTCGCGGGAGGCCCTCACCCCACGCAACGTGCGTTGCGCACGGGTCCCGGTCGAGGTGGAGGAGGATGGCGGAGACGACGGGCGGATCAGTGAGAACCGAGCAAAGCGAACTCGCCGAAGGCCAACGCGAGGATCCTCATCTCGCCGCCACAGGCGGGCCAGAGCAGCGGCAGCACGTCGTAGATGCGGGCGAGGAGGGCGGCCCAGCGGATGGATCTCCGGTCGCCCCTTCCTGGGCGATCCTCGATCGTCTCGCGGGGAGACCGAGTGCCCCGCTTCGCGGAAAGGACTTGGAGGCCGCTCGGCTCTCGAGGGCGAGGCCGGAGCGGGGGCGGGCTCGATGGATGGGCTGGGGCTGCACGGTCTGGTACAGCGCCGTCTGAGTCGGGCGCCGAGGACGGTAGACGGTGCCCGGGAAGC
>JBFFWJ010000193.1:0-6628 GCA_041570315.1 Longimicrobiales bacterium
ATCCCCACGACCCGGCCGTCCGCGATCACAGGATAGGGAGCCTCGGGAAAGGTCAGGAACGGAGCGACCGCGCTCGCCCGCTCGACGACTCGACGGCGAAAGATGAAGCGGCTCTCGTCCGTCACCTCCGACGCGAACAACAGGTTCGCGTCCCGGAAGCGCCACGCGAAGAGGGCCGTGCGCAGGCCGGAGTCGAGCTGGATCCCGAGCGGGAAATCCACCCCCGGCACGCCCGGTGCTCCGTCCGGGGCGAGGTACTGGTCGGGCCCCGGGCTCACCACCGCGTAGGGCTGCTGCACGCGAGTGCCGAAGAAGATCTCGGGCCTGGTCAGCTCGAGGTCCGGGCCTCCGACCGCCTGCGCCGTGGGTCGGGGTGGAATCCCGCGCACGAGCATCTCGGGCCGCCCCTCCGGTGAGCGCACGGAAGCGAGGCTCGCGACCGCGCCCATGCCGGCCACGTACCGCTCGCGGAGATGCAGGTTCTGCCAGTTCGGGTCCTGGATCCCTTCCGGATCGACCTGGCGCACGGACAGCGCCGTGAGCACCGGGCCCTGCGGGCCCCCGTAGCGGTCGATCGTCGCGTCGAGGAAGTCGTAGTAGGGGAAGAGCGCCTCGAGCTCGCGGTAGGTCGCCAGCAGCGCGCCGCGGTTCCAGGCCGAGAGCCCCGCGAACTGCTCGGCGGCGCGCGCCCAGTCCACCTCGTCCTCCGGACCGTACTGGAAGGCTCGACGCTCCAGGGCGTCGAGGCCGAAGCCGATCCGGGTGAAGTCCAGGTTGTGCTCGATGTAGGGCGACTCCCGCTCGAGCTCGTTCGGCTCCACCCGAAAGCTCTGGATCAGGCTCGGGTAGAACTCGCCGATCAGGATCGTGCCGAGGAGCACGGCGGCGAAGGACGCGAGCAGGGGCGTGGGCCGGTTCCTCCACGCGCCCCAGAACGTCCCGATCGCGGCGCCCACCGAGATGACGGTCAGCGTCTGCAGCGCGGGCAGGCGCGCCTGGGCGTCGGCGTACCCGAAGATGCCCTGCACGGCCGATCCGCCGTCGAGGAGGAGGAGGTAGCGGCCGAGCCAGAGTCGACCCGCGAGCAGCAGGAAGAACACGCCCAGGAGCACACCGAGATGGATCCGGGCCAGCGGGTGCGCCACGGCCCTGCCCCTGCTCCACGAAAGCGCACCGGTCGCGGCGTATCCGGCGGTGGCCAGCGTGAAGAGCAGGAACGTCGTCGCGAGCGCATAGATGAAGGCGCTGGCCAGAACCGGGACCCAGAAGACGTAGAAGCTGGCGTCGAGGCCGAGCACCGGCTCCGTGATGCCCCACGGCTCGGCATTCGCGAGGAAGAGGACCCGTCGGCCGACCGAGGGCGGCAGGGCCGCGCCGAACCAGAGACCGAGGAGGGTCGCCGCTCCCAGCATCGCCCAGTTGACGTACTGCCTGGGGATCTGCTCGGAGATCTCCAGGTTGCCGAAGCGGCGCCGGATCTGGATGCCGCCGAGCGTGGTGGAGGCCAGCTTCAAGTTGAAGAAGACGAGCGCTCCGACGCCGAGGCCGACGCCGAGGCGCACCCCCCACTCCCACAGCACACGCGTCCAGAAGGCGCTCAGGTAGCCGACACCCGCCTGCCACGCGATCTCCACGTACGCGCCCGTCACGAACCGGGCCAGCGCCACGACGAGGGTGAAGGCGAGGAAGGCCGCGACGACGAGTCGCGTTCCCCGGAGCATGGAAAGGAGCTCGGACGGGCGGCGGGTCATGGCAGGAACTCTAGCAGGCCGGCGCTACGACAGCGAGACGCCCTGGCTCTCCAGCCAGGCGCCGACCTCCCCCTGGATCTCCGCGAGCCGCTCCGCGGTGCGCGCCTCGAAGCGGGCGACGATGACCGGCTGGGTGTTCGAGGAGCGCAGGAGCGCCCACCCGTCCCCGAAGAGCACGCGGGCGCCGTCCACGTCGATGACCTCGTGGCTTCGGCGGAAGTGGGCGACGGCCCGGTCGACGATCGTCCACTTCTGCTCCTCGGTGACGTCGACCCGGATCTCCGGGGTGGCCACGTACGCGGGAAACTCCGCCAGCATCGCCGAGAGCGGCCGGTCGGAGTGGCTCAGGAGCGAGACGAGACGGCACGCGTCGTACAGGGCGTCGTCGAAGCCGAAGTAATCGTCGGCGACCATGATGTGCCCCGAAAGCTCGCCGGCGAGCAAGGCGCCCGTCTCCTTCATCTTCGCCTTCTGGAGCGAGTGGCCGGTCTTCCACATGATGGGCTCGCCGCCCGCGGCCGCGAACACCTCCGGGAGCGCCTGGCTGCATTTGACGTCGAACACCAGCTTCTGGCCCGGGCCCCGCTTGGCGAGCAGATCGAGGCCGAAGAGCAGCAACAGCATGTCGCCGCGCACGACGGCTCCGGTCTCGTCGATCGCGCCGACCCGGTCCGCGTCGCCGTCGAAGGCCACGCCCAAGTCGTGGGGCTCCGCCCGGACCGCGCGGACGAGGTCGGCCAGGTTCTCGTCCACGGTCGGATCGGGGTGATGGTTGGGAAACGTCCCGTCGGAGTCGCAGAACAGCTCCGTGACCTCCACGCCGAGCGCCTCGAGGAGCGGGACGGCCACCAGCGCCCCGGTGCCGTTTCCGCAGTCGGCGGCGACCTTCATGGGTCGGCCGAGCTCGAAGCGACCGGCGACGTCGGCCACGTACCGGTCGAGAACCTCCACCTCCTCCCTGCCGCCCGATCCACTCGAGACGTCCCCGTCGACGATGCGGCGATGCAGGTCCTTGATCGCGTCGCCGTAGAGCGAGGCCCGCCCCACCGTCATCTTGACCCCGTTCCACTCGGGCGGATTGTGGGATCCGGTGATCTGGACGCCGGCGTCCGCGGCGTGCGTCACCTCCGTCCAGTACAGGACCGGCGTGGGCACGGTCCCCGCGTCCAGCACGTCCGCCCCGGCGGCCCGCAGCCCCGCCACCAGCCCGTCGGCGAGCTCGGGCGAGGAAAGCCGGTTGTCGCGCCCGACGGCCACGCGCGGCGTGGCGCTGCCGGTCGCGGCGCGCACGTGGCTCCCGAAGGCGCGCCCGACCGCTTCGGTCACCGTCGCGTCGAGGTCGTCGCCGACGATGCCGCGGACGTCGTACTGGCGGAAGATGTGTTCCTTCATGAGGTCGTCCGGATTCGGGAGTCAGGAAGCCACTGCGCAGGTCCGGTGGGCCACCCCGGCGCGACCGGCTGCCTCGAAGATCTCATCACCCGGGTGGTTACGCCCGCACCAGACTCGCCTAGGGCGTGAGCTCGAGGAGGCCGCCGCCGAAGACGCCGAGCCCCTCGACGCTCGCGCTCGCGAAGTCGAGCGCACCCCCGGGAAAGAAGCCGAGGTACAGGACCACCCCGGCGCAGGCGATCAGCGCGAGCCGCATGGGGAGCGGCGTGAGGACCTGGAGGTGCTGGCCCTCCGTCCGCGGGCTCCGCATCCACATGAACCAGGCCACGCGCAGGTAGTACCAGTACGACGCGATCGTGGTCAGCACGAGGATGACCGAGAGGTACCACAGCTGAGCGTCGGCCGCGCCCTGAAGCAGGTAGATCTTGCCCATGAAGCCGCCCGTCCCCGGGAAGCCCGCCAGGGAGAGCAGGAAGATCGTGAGGAAGACCCCGAGCGTGGGCTGGGCCCAGCCGAACCCCTCGTAGTCCTCGATCTGCAGGCGCTCCTCGGCCTGATGCGCCACGCCGATGACGATCGCGAACGCTCCGATGTTCATGACGGTGTAGACGAGCAGATAGAAAAGCAGCCCCGCCGCGGCGGTTTCGTTCGCCGCGGTGATGGCGACGAGGAGGTAGCCGGCGTGCGCGATGCTCGAGTACGCCAGCATCCGCTTCACGTTCGCCTGCACGAGGGCGATCAGGTTCGCGGCGACCATCGTCAGCGCGGCGAGCCACCACAGAACCGGGAAGAGCTGGTCGTGTATGGCGTCGAAGCCGACGTACACGACCCTGAGGAAGGCGACGAACGCCGCCGCCTTCACCGCCGCGGACATGAAGGCCGTCACCGGCGCCGGGGCACCCTCGTAGACGTCGGGCGTCCACATGTGGAAGGGAACCGCCGAGACCTTGAAGCCGAACCCGATGATCAGGAAGGCCGCGCCGACCACGGCGAGCACCGGGGCGGCGACTCCGGAGGTGATGGCGGCGCCGATCGCCGCGAGGTTCGTGCTCCCGGTCGCGCCGTAGACGAGCGCGATCCCGTAGAGGAAGAAGCCCGTCGAGAAGGCCCCGAGCAGGAAGTACTTCAGGCCGGCCTCGGCCGACTTGCGATCCCGTCGGTTGAACGCGGTCAGCGCGTACACGCCGACCGACATGACCTCGAGTCCGAGGAAGATGACCATGAGGTCGCGCGCCCCCGCCATGAACATCATGCCGGCGGTCGCGAGCAGGATCAGGCCGTAGAACTCACCGGCCTGAAGGCGCTGGCGGTACACGTACGCGAAGGAGATCAGGATCGACAGCGCGGCCGCCACGAGGAGGATCCAGTTCGAGAAGAGCCGGAAGCCGTCGACGGCGATCATCGAGGACCGGCCGACTTCGGACACGCCGTACAGCCAGCCGTTCGCCATCCCCGCGAGCGCCACGCCCGCGAGCGCGAACCAGCCGAGCGAGGCGCCCGCGGCGAAGCTCGGGTCGCCGCCGCCCTCCCCGCCCGCCGCCGGTGCCCTGTGCTTGCCGGAGACCCCGGCGATCAGGACGATCATCCCCCACGCGCAGAGAACGATCTCGGGCAGGAGCGCCCACCAGTAGTGCAGCTGCCGACTGAAGTCCAGTTCCATAAGTCGCTACTCGCCGTCGCCGTCGCTGGGTGCCGGGGCGCCCGGGTCCTCGGCTTGCGCAGCCGTGATCCGGACCGTGGGCTCGGCCGGCGCCGGAGCGCCGAGCGCCGACGGCGCCGCCTCCTCCACGCGCTCGATCACGGCCCTCACGCTCGGCTCCATCCGCTCCAGGAACGGGGTCGGATGCCACCCGATCCAGATCATGAGGGCGCACAGCGGCGCCAGGATCGCGATCTCGCGCCCCGAGAGGTCCTCCATCTCCCGGTTCTCGGGCTCGTCGAGCTCGTTGAAGAACACCGACTGGACCATCGGGAGCATGTAGTAGGCGGCGAAGATCACGCCCAACGTGGCGACGCCTGCCAGGACGGGATGGGTCTCGAAGGCGCCGAGCAGCGCGAGGAACTCGCCGACGAAGCCGCTCGTGCCCGGCAGGCCGATCGAGGCCAGGGCCGTGATCACGAACGCCGTCGCGAACCAGGGCGCCACCCTCGCGATCCCCCCGAACGCCGCGATCTCCCGGGTGTGCCGCCGCTCGTACAGCATGCCGAGGAGGAGGAAGAGCGCCCCCGTGCTGATGCCGTGCGAGATCATCACGATCAGGCCGCCCTGCAGGCCGTTCACGGTCAGCGCGAAGACGCCCAGGACGACGAAGCCCATGTGGGCGACCGACGTGTAGGCCACCAGCTTCTTGGCGTCCGGCTGCACCGCGGCGACCCAGGCGGTGTAGAGAATGCCGATCACGCCCAGCACCAGCATCACCGTCACGACGGTGGGATGCTGCGCGGCCACCGGGAAGAAGGGCAGCAGGAACCGCAAGAACCCGTACGTGCCCATCTTCAGGAGCACCGCCGCCAGGATCACCGAGCCGGGCGTGGGCGCCTCCACGTGCGCATCGGGCAGCCAGGTGTGGAGCGGGAACACCGGCACCTTCACGCTGAAGGCCAGCGCGAACGCGGCGAAGAGCCAGAGCTGCTCGGTACCGGTCAGCGGGACCTGGAGAAGGTCGGCGAAGGCGAAGGTGGGGGCTCCGAAGAGGGTCTTGCCCCTCCAGAAGAGGTAGAGGATCCCCACGAGCATGAGGAGGGAGCCGAACGCGGTGTAGAGGAAGAACTTGATCGCCGCGTAGATCCTGCGCTCGCCGCCCCAGATGCCGACGATGAAGTACATCGGCACCAGGGTGAGCTCGAAGAAGACGTAGAACAGGAAGAGGTCCGTGGCGACGAAGACGCCGATCACCGCCGCTTCCAGCAGGAGCATGAGCGCGTAGAACGCCCGCTCGCGCCTCCGGATGTAGTTGAAGGACCCCAGGATCGCGATCGACGTGCTGAACGTCGTCAGCATGACCATGAAGAGGCTGATCCCGTCGATCCCCAGGGCGTAGTCCACGCCCCACGCGGAGATCCACGGCGCCGTGCTCTGAAGCTGCATCCCCCCCTCGGTGGGATCGAACGCCCACCACAGCCCCAGGCTGAGGACGAACACGCCGACGGACCACCAGAAGGCCAGCGTCTTGGCCCGAGCCTCGTCCGATCCCAGGACGAGCCCCACGCCGAGCACGGGGAGCCAGACGAGCGCGTGCAGCGCCCACCCGCCGTAGCCGATCGCCTCGAGCATCGCGCTCATCAGAAGAACGCCACCCGGAAGAGGATCGCCAGCACCCCCACGGTGAGGATGAAGGCGTACGTGTTCACGGTTCCGGTCTGGAAGAACCCTCCGATCGTGCCGAGCGCCTTCGCGAACCAGCCCACCGCGTTCACGAAGCCGTCGATGATGCCGTCGTCGACCACGCGCCAGCAGAACCTGGACATGCGCACGACGGGCTGGA
>JBFFWJ010000194.1:0-6576 GCA_041570315.1 Longimicrobiales bacterium
GCGCAGATCCCGTCCGCCGATGGGCCGGAAGGCGCCCCCGGCGCCCATCGCGGCCAGGAGGTCACGCGCCTCCACACGGGCCGCGTCGTCGGAGGCGGGCTCCGGCCTGGGCGAGAGGTCGCGCGCGGCGAACGCCGCCATGGCGGCGGCCCAGGGATGGTGCTCGGCCTCCAGGAACGCGCGGACCGTGTGCGTGTCGGACATGGGCTCTCGGGTCCCTCGGCTACAGGAAGTCGGGGTCGCGCTTGGCCACGAAGGCCTCGTACGACTCGCGGAAGTCCGGGTGCAGCATGAGCGCGGCCTGGATCTGCGCCTCCGCCTCGAGCGCCCCGGCCAGGTCCATGCTCGCCTCTCGGTTGAGCGCGTCCTTGGTGATCTCCAGGGCGAACGAGGGCCCCCTCGCGAGGCGCTCCGCAAGCTCGCGAGCGGCGTCGAGCGCGCGGCCGTCCGGCACGACGCGGTTGTAGAGCCCGATCCGGTGCGCCTCCTCGGCGCTGAGGAAGTCGCCGGTCATCAGGAGCTCGCTCGCCTTGGCCAGGCCGACGATGCGGGGAAGCATCCAGGCGGCGCCCATGTCGGCCCCCGACAGCCCCACGCGAGTGAAGAGGTAGGCGATCTTCGCCGACTCCGCCGCCACGCGGAGATCGGCGGCCGTCGCGATCACGGCCCCGGCGCCGGCGACCGTGCCGTTGAGCGCGGCGATGACCGGCTTGCGGCAGCGCCGAATCGCCAGCACGAGGTCGCACGTCATGCGGGTGAAGTCGAGCAGGCCCCGGAAGTCGCGCCCGAAGAGCGCTCCGATGATGTCCTCGACGTCTCCGCCCGAGCAGAACCCGCGGCCCGACCCGGTCAGGACGATCACGCGCACCGACTCCTCGTCGTGCAGCGCGTAGAACGCCCGCCGCAGCTCGTCGTAGACCTCGAACGTCAACGCGTTCAGGCGCTCGGGGCGGTTCAGCGTGAGCGTGGCGACGCCGCTCCCGTCGTCGACGGAGTAGAGGAAGGATGTGGGCTCGAACACGGATCGCTCTCCGCGAGAAACGCCGGGACCGCCGAGGCCAGGCGGGCTACCGGGGGGCGGGAAGGACGGCGGTCGCCTCGACCTCGACCTTACCACGAGGATCAACCAGGCGCGACACCTCCACGAGCGCCATCGCCGGGAAGTGCCGCCCCATGAGGGCGCGGTACACCCGACCGATCTCGGGCCGACGGCCCCGATAGGCGTCGAGGTCCGTCACGTAGATCGTCATGCGGCCGATGTGGGCGGGCTCGCCGCCCGCCGCGCGCACGACGGCCAACGTCTTGACCAGCGCGCGCTCGAACTGCTCGACGAAGTCGTCGGCCGTCACCTGCCCTTCGGCGTCGGCCGCGTCCTGGCCGGCGACGAAGAGGACCCGCCCGCCCGCCGGCCCCAGCATGCCGTGGCTGAACCCCCGCGGCGCGCCGAGCTCCTCCGGATTCACCTGCTCGTACGTCACGACGTCTCCTTTCCGTCCCGGACCACGACCTCACCGCCCCGTCCTCCGGCGTCCTCGCCGAACGGCCCGCCGATCACCTCGCCGCACGGCTCGGCGATCACCTCGGCGAAGGCGCCGTAGCCGGCACGAGGCCTCACTCGCCCTCCCGGACCGCCTCGGCGAGCAGCGCGCCCAGGGTCCGCACCGTCTCCCTCCCCTCCGCCGCCGTAGCGTCCGCCGGCCATCCGAAGTACGCCTCGGGCCCGCCCGCGTCCTCGAAGCGCTCGACGCCGGCACGGATCGCGTCGGAGAGCGAGGCGGGATTGGGCTCCAGCTCGGCCGCAGCATCGTGCCGGTACAGCTCGGGGGCCTCGGCGAGGACGACGCTCCCCTCGAAGCGGCCCGCGTGGCAGGCGCCGGTCCGGAACTCCTCGGTCAGGCGCGCCGCGACCGAGCGTCGGGTGAGGTCGAGCAAGACGATGCGCGCACCCGCGGGGGCCGAGCCCGCCGCCGCCCGGAGCGAGCCGAGGTGAGCGGGGTCCAGGTGGGCGTTGGCGAGCGCCAGCGTGGCGATCCCGTGCTCCTGGAGGGAGGACGCGATCTGGACGATCACCTCCGTGACCGCGCGGGCGTCCACGTGCACGGTTCCGGGGAAGGCGCGGGCGAACGGCGCGGCCGTGTACCAGAGGCTCGGGAGCACGAAGACCGTCCTGCCCTCCGCCGAGAGATCCTCCGCGCCCGCCCGGGCCATGCCTTCGGCGATCACCACGTCGGTGCCGAGCGGCAGGTGCGGGCCGTGCGCCTCGACGGCGCCGACCGGCAGGATCGCCACCGCCCGCTCGCGGTCCGCGTCGCGCACGTCGGTCCAGGTCATCTCCGCCAGGCGATGGACGGGCATCGACGGCCTCTCGAAGGTGGTGCCGGTGGGCGGCGCCACCGCGCCGCGACCCGGGTGGGCCTCGACGGCCGGCCGCCATCTGCGAGGCCGATCCGCCGATTGACCGCTATTCTAGCGAAGCCCTATCGTCACGCACCACGCTCGAAGAGCTTTCGTCCCCGTCCCCCGAAGCGGTTGCGATGACGTTCCGCCCGCCGGAGATCTTCAACATCTACGACTACTTCCTCGGAGACCGCCTCCGGGAAGGGTCGGGCAGCCGGCGCGCATTGCTCACCGACGCCGGCGAGGTGCGCTACGAGGAGATCCACGAGCGCGCCGGGCGGTGCGCCGCCCTCCTCCTGGAGACGGGCGTCGAGCCGGGCGACCGGGTGATCGTCGCGCTGCGGGACGGCGTCGACTACGTGGCGGCCCTCTTCGGCATCCTGCGGATGGGCGCGGTCGTGGTGATGGTCAACCCCGACCTGCAGGAGGACGCGATCCGCTACTTCTGCGGCTACACCGGCGCGAGCGCCGCCTTCGTGGACGGCAGCGTGCTGCACGCCTTCCCCGACGCTTCGAGCGGCGGCGGGCCGCGGCTCGTCGAGGTCGGCGGCGGCGCCTTCGAGGAGCGCCTCGCGCACGCGGACCCCGACGTCGACGTCCGGGCGACTCGCCCCGACGATCCCGCCATCTGGCTCTTCAGCGGGGGGACGACCGGAAGGCCGAAGGCGGTCGTCCAGACGCACCGGTCGTTCGCCAACACGACGGAGCTCTACGGCAAGGGCATCCTCGCCATGAGCCCGGACGACGTCACCCTGTCCGTTCCCAAGCTCTTCTTCGGGTACGCGACCGGCACGAACCTCCTCTTCCCCTTTTCGGTGGGGGCTACCTCGGCCCTCTTCCCCGAGCGCTGCACCGCCGACGCGCTCTTCGACCGGATCGCCGGCTTCCGTCCCACCATCCTGGTGAACGTCCCGACCATGGTGAACCACCTCGTCTCGCACGAGCGGGCGCCGCGCGAGGATCTGTCCTGCCTGCGCCTCGCGACCTCGGCCGGCGAGGCGCTCCCTGTCGAGCTGCACCGGCGCTGGGACGAGGCCTTCGGCGTCCCGCTCCTCGACGGCCTGGGCACGGCCGAGATGTGGCACATCTTCGTCTCGAACCGCCCCGGGGACGTCCGACCGGGCACGCTGGGCAAGGTCGTGCCCGGATTCGACGTACGGGTATGCGACGAGGACGGCCGCGAGCTCGGACCCGACCAGGTCGGCTACCTGCGCGTGCGCGGGGACTCCCTCGGGCTGGGCTACTGGCAGGAGGAGGAGAAGACCCGGCGCGCCTTTCGGGACGGCTGGTACGTGTCGGAGGACATGATCCGCGTGGACGCGGACGGCTACGTCACCTACTGCGGACGCGCCGACGACATGCTGAAGGTCAGCGGCAAGTGGCTCTCGCCCAAGGAGCTGGAGAGCTGCCTCCTCGAGCACGACGCCGTGCGCGAGGCGGCGGTCGTGGGCGCGCCCACGGCGGACGGGCTCGTCAAGCCGAAGGCGTTCGTGACCCTCGAGGCCGGGTGGGAGGGGACCGAACGACTCGCCTCGGAGTTACAGCAGTGGGCCAGGTCCCGGCTCGAGCCGTACAAGTACCCGCGGGAGGTCGTCTTCATGCAGGAGCTGCCCCGAACCCACCTCGGCAAGGTCGACCGGGGAAGATTGGCGAGGGAGGGATCGTGAGCGCTCGGGTCGGACCGGCCGCCGCCGCCTGCCTGGCGCTCCCGGCGCTCGCCGTGCTCCTGGCCGCCACCTCCGAGCCCGCCGTGCGCCTGGCGCCGACCCCCGTGCCGTGGGGGTTCACCGGACACGAGATGGCCGCCCGCGCGGCGCACATGACGATGCCCGACGCCATGCCCTCCTTCTTTCTCGACGCGGGAGACCAGCTCGTCTACCTCGATCCCGAGCCCGACCGCTGGCGCGAGCGCTCGCTGACCGAGATGGACCAGGCGTGGAGCTACGACCACTACGTCGACCTCGAGAACCTGCCGCCGGGGGCGCTCGACGCCCCCGATCGCTTCACCTACCAGAAGGCGCTCTACGACGCGGGGCTGGAGAAGCCCGAGCGGGACGCCGGCTTCCTCCCCTTCCGCATTCTCGAGCTCTACCAGCGGCTCGTGACGGAGTGGCGGCTGTGGCACGCCGAGACGGACCCCGAGCGGCGCGGCTGGATCGAGCAGCGCATCGTCAACGACGCCGGCATCCTCGGGCACTACGTCACGGACGCGGCGCAGCCTCACCACACGACGATCCACTTCAACGGCTGGGACGCCGACACGCCGAACCCCGGGGGGTACACCGAGGACCGCACCTTCCACGCGCGCTTCGAGTCCGCCTTCGTCGACGCGCACGTCACGCAGGCCGACGTGAGCCGGAGGGTCCCGCGCCGCGCCGGATCGGTGGCGGGGAGCGCGCGTCGGGAGGTGTTGGCCTTCGTCCAGGACACCTTCTCGAACGTCGAGACGCTGTACCGGCTGGACCGCGACGTCGGGTTCGACCCCGACGGCCCGCTGCGCCCAGCGGCCCGCGACTTCGCCGCCGAGCGCCTGGGCGCCGGCGCCTCGATGCTCGCGACGCTGTGGCGCTCGGCGTGGGAGGAAGGTGCCGACTGAGCCCGCACGCCCCGCCCCTTTCGACCGGCTCCAGGCGCGCATCACCGAGTGCCGCGCCTGCCCGCGCCTCGTCGCCTGGCGCGAGCGCGTAGCGGACGAGAAGCGGGCGGCGTTCCGCGACGAGGAGTACTGGGGTCGACCGGTCCCCGCGTTCGGGGATCCCTCCGCGTCGGTACTCGTCGTCGGGCTCGCGCCGGCCGCGCACGGAGCCAACCGCACCGGCCGCATGTTCACCGGCGACCGCTCCGGAGACTGGCTCTTCCGTGCGCTGCACCGCGCGGGGTACGCCAACCGCGCGTCGTCGTCGCACCTCGGAGACGGCCTGCGGCTCGACGACCTCCTGGTCACCGCGGCGGTGCGCTGCGCCCCACCCGCCAACAGGCCCACGACCGCCGAGCGCGACCGCTGCGCCGCCTGGCTCGACGCCGAGCTCGACCTCGCGCCGGACGTGCGCGTGATCGTCGTCCTCGGCAGCTTCGCGTACGCGCAGACGCTCCGGATCCTCGCGGCGCGCGGGGTGCCGGTCCCGAAGCCGCGACCGCGCTTCGGCCACGGGGAGGAGGTGGCGCTCGGCGGGGACCTCACCTTGCTGATGTCGTACCATCCGAGTCAGCAGAACACCTTCACGGGCAAGCTCACCGAGGAGATGTTCGACGCCGTCTGGTCACGCGCGAGGGCCCTGGCGTCGGGCTGACGCCCCCCCGCGCCTGTCGCCAGGCCGGGCCGCCCGTCCTACCTTCGGCCGCCATGAGACGACACCTGTACGTGACGGCCCTCGCGGCCGCGACGCTCGCCACCCCGCTGCAGGCACAGTCGGTGGGTGGCGTCGAGCTCATCGAGCTCACGATCGCCGAGGCCCACGAGGCCAT
This sequence comes from Longimicrobiales bacterium, assembly GCA_041570315.1. Classification (GTDB taxonomy): domain Bacteria; phylum Gemmatimonadota; class Gemmatimonadetes; order Longimicrobiales; family Gaopeijiaceae; genus JBFFWJ01. The sequence goes on from JBFFWJ010000194.1 coordinate 5,863, forward strand.
GCTCGCCGGCACGCTCACCGCGCGCGCGCTCGTCGAGGCGTACCTCGATCGAATCCGCGCATACGACAAGAGAGGGCCGGCGTTCAACGCGATCATCGCGGTCAACCCGCGCGCGCTGCAGCGAGCCGACGAGTTGGACGCGGCCCTGCGAAGCGGCGGCCGGCTGACCGGGCCGCTCCACGGCATCCCGGTCATCGTCAAGGACAACTACGACACGCACGACATGCCGACGACCGGCGGGTCGGCCTCCCTCGCCGGCTCCATGGCCGCAGACGACTCCTACCAGGTGCGAAGGATCCGCGAGGCCGGGGCCATCGTGCTGGCGAAGTCGAACCTGGCCGAGTTCGCCTTCACCGCGATGGAGACGGTCGGCTCGATGCTCCCCGGTTGGACCTTCAACCCCTACCGGCTCAACCGGGTGACGGCCGGCTCGTCGGGCGGCACCGCGGCCGCGGTCGCGGCGAACATGGGCCTGGTGGGCCTGGGCACGGATACCGGCAACTCCATCCGGGGACCCTCCAGCCACAACGCGCTGGTCGGGATCCGCTCGACCCAGGGCCTCACCAGCCGCGACGGGATCATCCCGCTCTTCGCGCATCGCGACATCGGCGGGCCCATGACGCGCACCGTCGAGGACGCGGTACGGATCTTCGACGTCCTCGCGGGCACCGATCCCGCCGATCCGGTGACGGCCCAGGCGGACGCGATGCGACC
>JBFFWJ010000195.1:0-6564 GCA_041570315.1 Longimicrobiales bacterium
AACAGCACGGCCGCGAAGCTTCCCGACTCCACCGCGGGGGGCGGTGGCGGCTCCGGCTGTGGCAGGGGCTCGCGTACGTCGACGAGGCCGGGCGTGAGCTGGCGGATGTCCACGTTTTCCCAGAGCAGCACGGCGGCGGCCGCGAAGCCCGCACCCAGGATTCCGAGCACCAGGATCCCGCCCAGCCAGACCCACGCATCCCTGGCTCGGGGGACCGGGTCACGCTTCGGCCGCATGTCCCTCCGCGGCGCTCAGCGCGCGCGCGCCCTTTGTGCTCCCGTGCTCCGAACGCCCATGCTCGTCTCCGTCGACGCCCGTCGGGCCGTGCTCGACCGAGCCCCTGGCCGTACCCGCGGGATCGAAGCGCACGAAATATTGGGGCTCGACGTCGGTGGCTGCGCCGCCGGGCTCTCGGGAGAGCCGCAGCTTGTACGCTACATAAGTGACCACGGCCAGGACGATGGTGACGAGGATCGTGACGACCACGATCGTGACCAGGAGGTCGACGATGTTCATGAGTGGATTCCGGATGCGAGTGCAGGGCGTCCTCCCGCGGTGCGGTTCAGCTTGCCCCAGCCCATCTCGAGCCTGAAGATCTCCTCGATCGTGGCGAGCATCTTCACCACGTCCAGGAAGAGGATGAAGACGAAGCGGTAGACCAGCGCCATCGGGACCAGCGCGAGCGACTCCTCCTCCATCGATACCGTGACCAGGGCCGCGACGAGGTCGAGCAGCGTCAGCAGCACGATCCAGTGCAGGATGATCTCGCCCGCTCCGAAGAGGAGGGTCACGATCACGAAGAAGAGGTGGGCGAAGACGTTCATGGCCGGCCAGACCAGCGCCTCGAATCCGAGCTGCAGCGTCGACACCCAGAGGGGGAAGTCGGGGAAGGGCCTGAGGAAGATCCGCTTGCGCTTGCGAATCGTCTGAAGGATGCCCCGCGTCCAGCGGTAGCGCTGCTGAACCAGGTCGGTCCAGCTCTCGGGCGCCTCGCTCCAGGCGATGGCCGTGTCCTCGTACTCGATGCGCCAGCCGGCGGCGAGCATCTTGAGCGTGAGATCCGCGTCCTCGGCGAAGGTGTCGGAGTCGTAGCAACCGATCTCCTCGAGCGCTTCGCGGCGGAACATCCCCACCGGTCCCGGGACGATGTTGACGGCCGCTACGAACCCCTGTGCCCGCCGCGGCATGTTGAGACCCTCGATGTACTCGAGGGCCTGAAGCCGCGTGATCACCTTGTGACGGTTCTCCACCTTCACGTTGCCGGCTACGGCCCCCACGCAGGGGTCGTCGAAGTGACGCGCCGACCGCAGCAGGGTGCGAGGCTCGACGTAGGAGTCCGCGTCCATGCAGAAGATCAGGGGGTACTTGGATTGCGTGATCCCGGCGTTCAGGGCGGTGGCCTTGCCGCCGTTCGGCTTCGTGATCACCCGGAACTCGCCCGTTCCCCACCGCCCCTCCCATTCCGCCGCGATCTGCAGCGTATCGTCGCTGGAGCCGTCGTCGATGACGATGACCTCGAATTGGGGGTACTCGAGGCGCGTCAGGCTCGTGAGCGCGCGCTCGAGAACCTTACCCTCGTTGTAGGCGGGGATGAGGATGGATACGGGCGGGAGATGCTGGACCCGGCGCGAGCTCTGGAAGTTGCGCTCCGAGTGTCCCAGGTAGGCGAACCAGAGCAGGGCGAAGTAGCGAAGGAACAGGATCGACAGGAAGATGATGAGCGTGACCACGACCGCCCGCAGGATCAGAGCCTGGACCTCCGGGCTGGCGGTCAGAGCCGCCACCACGAAGGTCAGGGTCAGGGCCACCGTCGCGAACACGACGACGAGCCCGCGCCAGGCCGAGCGGCGTCCGCTCATCGGCCCGTACGCCCGGACCCGGCCGCGCCGAGGGAGACCCGCACGCCGTACGTCCGGTACCCCTCAAGCCGAGATTGCGCGTAGAACAAGTCGACGGAGGATCTCAGCCAGGGGCCGACGCGCTCGACCCGCGCCTCGGCGGAGAGCTGAGGCACACCCTCGTACCCGCTCGCGGTACGCTCATCGATGACGGCGAATCCGGGGCTCACCCGAAGCAAGCCCTCCCAGCCCTCGGACAGCCTTCCGGCCAGACGGAAGACCGGACCGCTGGACAACGCCGCTGCCGGGTCCCAGTAGAGTCGCAGGCCGGCCGCCGCAGGGGCGGCGTTCGAGTACGTCAGCGCCGACGCGGTCCAGCCGAGCGAGAGCCCGCGGCTGAGCGAGCGCGACACGGAGACGGCGCCGAGCGCGCGGGTCGAGCGCCCGGATTCCGTGACCCCGGAAGCATCCAGCACCGCGAGGTCCGCCTCGGCGGAAAGGCTCCAGAGCTCGCCGAGCGGTCGGTTGAGCGAAGCTCGCAGGCGGTCCTGGTACACGTCGGCGAAGGCGCTCTGGAGCGTCGCCGTGAGGTCGTAGGCGGGCTCGTGGGCGTACTCCAGCGTCACGCTGCCCCCGCGTCCGCGGAACCCGAGGGCGGCGCCGAGCGTGAGGTCGGTCGCGCCGTCGCGGACGCGCTGGGCCCCCAGGCGCAGCCCCGTACGAATGGTTCCCTGGCGCCACCAGCGGGCCGGGCTGACCTCGACGAAGGCTCCGCGGAGCCGTGAGGGGGGAGCGGCACGGTCGGGTCCGCTCAGCCAGCGGTGTCCGGCCATCGCCCTCCAGACCCATGAGCCCTCCACGTCGACCCAGTCCGCGGCGAGGTCCGCGCGGCCGAAGCCGTCGGTGTCCCCGAGCCCGAAGGCATGGCCGCCCACGCGGGGCGCCTCTTCGTCGACGATGGCGCGCTCGACCTCCTCCCGGAGGGCGCGGGAGCCCTCGAGCGCGCGGCTGTTGCCGGGGTCCGCGTCCAGCGCTTCCCCGTAATAGCGGGCCGCGGCCACCCGGTCTCCGCCCCAGCGGCTGACGTCTCCCAGCAAGGAGCGAGCCTCGACCAGGGAGACCGGCGCGGTCGCGGAGTCCGTCACCGCATTGCCCGCGGGCGCTTCCCGCACGTCGTCCAGGAGCGCGAGCAAGCGGCTGCGGGCGTCGGCGTTGCGTCCGGTCCATGCCTCGAGTCGCGCGATCCGCAGCTGCAGCGCGCCGTCGGGTCCGTTCAGTCGCTCCACCTCGAGCAGCGCACGCCTCGCGCCCTCGAAGTCGTCCAGCTCGTACTCGAGAAGGTTCGCGTAGGCCAGCCAGAGCTCCCCGTCTTCCGGAGTGTCGCGGACCGCCTGCTCGAAGAGGTCCCGGGCCAGATCGAAGTCGTCGGCCTCTCTCGCGGCCACCGCTCGTTGCAGCAGCGGGGGTGGCCCGCTGGGCCCCGGGGCGATCTCGGGGGGCGGAGTAGCGAGCGCGCTTCGCACGCCAGCCAGCAGGTCCTCGGCTCCGGCCTGCTCGAGCTCCTGCTCGCTCATCGCTTCGAGGATCGCCAGGGCTTCCGCGAGCCGGTCGGTGAAGTAGTACACGCGTGCGAGCTCGAGCCGGAGCGATGGCGAGTCGGGAGCCGAGTCGAGCGCGTCTCGCAGAACCGCCTCTGCCTGATCGTACTCCTCGAGCCATGCCAGTGCCGTCGCCCACTCCAGCGCGAGGTCTGTGCGGCCGGGCTCGGCCTCCAGGAGGAAGCGGTAGTGCACCGAGGCCGGGTCGGCCCGACCCAGGTCACGCAGGATGCGCGCGAGGGTCAGACGCAGCTCGGGATCGGGATCGCGGTCGACGAGCGCCTCGAGGATCGGGACCGCCTCGGCCCCGCGGCCCGCGGCTGCCAGCGTCCTCGCATGCTCTCGACGGACGTCGTCGTCGTCGTGCTCGCGGAGGTACCGCTCGAAGAGGGGGAGGGCCTCGTCGTAGCGGCGCTGCTCCAGGAGCGGCATGACCTCGGACCAGAAGATCTCCGCGGGTCCGCGTACCGGGCCGGTGACCTCGGGGGGCGGCCGGGACGGTGGTGGCGGAGGTCGGACCGCGACGCGCACGGGGTCGTGGGGCAGGAAGGGGATGCTGGGGTCGGGGAAGTTCTGCCCGGACTCCGCGAACCCGACGCTCAGCACGTAGCGCTGAGGGAGCACCACGAGCACGAGCAGCAGGGTCGCCGCCACGAGCAGGAGCGCGGTGACGAAGAAGCGGACGAAGTAGCGGACGTTGGATCCGCGTCGATCAGTCCGGGTGACCAACAGCCGCTCCGAGTAGCGTGCCGATCGCCGCCGACTCGGCCGGGTGGCTCAGGATCTCGATCGAGACTCCCTGCTCGGCGCCCGCCGGATGCGCAGCGTCGAGCCGGCCGCGAAGGCGATCGATGAAGGTGCCCGCGTAGCTCTCCCTCACGCCTTGCAGCAGGACGAGGCATCCGGAGGCGCCCTCGGACACCAGGTCGCCGTCTTCGGAGCGCACGAGAGCGGCGACCCTCGCCTCGAGGTCCGAGCCGGAGAGCGTCAGGCTCCGGACGTCGAGCACGCAGAAGAAGGCGAGCGCGGGATTCGCGCCGCGGCGCTCGACCTCCTTCGCGAACCGGTCCTGGGGCACGATGCCGCCGAGCAGCGGCTCCCCGAGCTGCGCGGGCCGACCGTTCGCCTTGGGCAGCAGGCTCGGCCTGGCTCCGGTGGCCACGCACTGCCGGATACGAAGCCCAAGCTCGCGAAAGTCGAGACCCCCGCTGAGGCAATCGTCGGCGCCCGCCTCGAGAAGTGCGATCCGGTCCGTCGACCGGATGCCGTCGTCAGCCGCCAACACGATGGCTGCCCGCGTGAGGGGACGAAGCGCGCGGCACGTCTGAACCGCTTCGCGGATGCAGCTCCGCGACGCGTGGAGGAGCACACAGCCGTAGCTACGGTCCTCTTGCAGGCTGGTCACTGCGTCGAGGGGCTCGGCGACGATGTCGGCGTCGAAGCAGTGGGTCGCCCACGTCTCCATGTCCGAGCCGTGCGATCTGTCGAGTGACAACAGGAGCAGCCGGTTGGGGTCGCCTCCCGACCTGTCCTCCGCTCGTTGGTCGGGAAAGGACCGCGGGCGGACGAGACCCGCGCCCGGCTCGAGCGCGATCGACACGGCCTCCTGGCGCTCGCCGGCGCGGGGTCGAGCCGCGATCTGCGTGATCTGGTACAGCCCCCCGCTGCGTCGCTCGAGGACGAGTCGCCCGGTGGTCGTGTTGATCAGCCACTCGGCCGAATGGGGCAGGATCCCCGAGTCCGCGCCCACGGAAAACGTCGTGAGCAGCGTCGCCGGTTGGGCGCGCGCCCAGGACAGGAACGCCGACCCGAGGATGGTCCTGGGGCCGCCCGTCAGGAACAGGGACCCGGGATCGACGGCGACACGCGAGGGCTCCCCGTCCACGAGCGCGTCGAGCTCTTCGAGGACCTCCGCGGGCTCGATGGAACGGAGGGCCCGCAGCTCGAAGTCGTCGCGGAAGCCCAGGACCTGGAGATGGCCCGTCTCCCAGGCCGTGGTCAACGGGAGCCCCCACGCGCTCGCCACGTCGAGAATGCTGTCCGTCGCGGCGTTCGTGAGGAGGAGCCCCCGCTCCCCGCGGGCGAGGCCAGCGTGAAGGAACTGCAGCGCCGTCACCATCTTCGCGGGCCCTGGCTCTCCCACGACGAGGTACACACCACCTGCCTGCAGGCCGCCGGTCCGATCGTCCAGGGGATCGATCCCGGAGCTGATTCTCGCGTCGGTTGGAAGGATCATGGGGACGGCTACCCTCGACGTTTGGCGACGGGAAGGGAAAGAGGCCGCATGGTTAGCGCACGAGCGCCTTGTCGACGAACTCGAGCAGCAGCTCGTCGAGCCACCCGGGCGTCAGTCCATCGATCGGTACGCTGCGCTGAACGGTAGGGGACAGTGAGCGTCGGTCGAGCCAATACCGCCCGGTCACGGTTTCGCCGCGCAGCCCTTCGAGCTCGATTTCGAGGATCGCCGCGCCACGCTTTCGGGGACCCTGCAGGGGAGCGACCCATCTCCGGAGGTGCAGCCGGAGCGACGGCGGGCGCTGATCCAGGCGGTCGTCCACGTCGGTGCCGTGCCGGGAGACACGGAGACGTTGGCTCGCGCGCTCGACGCGGGGCTTGAGCAGCGCGTCGAGCGACGCGATCGCCTCGTCGATTCCGTGGTGAGCGTGGGCCGGGGCTGCTCGCGGGCCGGGGCGCGACCATCCCGCCCTGGCTTCGCGAAGAGACCATGGTGCCCCGGGGTCGACCGGCTCGACGGAGGGCTCCGCCCAGTGGGGCTCGTGAGCTGCCCGCCCGAGCTGCACGGTCGCCGGCTCTTCGGCGGCCACCTCCTCGTGGCCCTCCTCGACGCTCGGTGACGACGTCGGCGCCGCGGCGAGGGGCGAGCGGCTGATCCGGCTCACCGTCGCGACGCCTGGCGCGGAGGCGGCGATGCCGTTTTGTCGAAGGTCGCTGACCGGCGCCGGCTCGGCCGCAGCGAAGGGTCGGGCGCTGAAGATCGCCGGGGCGGGCACCGTCCGGTCCCGACCCGGCCCCTCGATGGAAATCTCGTCGACGTCGTGCGCGGCCGGGCGAAGCGACCCGGCATAAGAGGCCGGTCCGGTCGCAGGCGGAGGGGTCCTGAGGGAGAA
>JBFFWJ010000196.1:0-6545 GCA_041570315.1 Longimicrobiales bacterium
CCCGCCCCCTCGGATCGTCTACGTGAGCTGCGACCCGGCGACCCTGGCGCGCGACCTCCGGGCCCTCTCCCCCTCCTACGCCCTCTCGGGGCTGCGGGCCTTCGACCTCTTTCCCCAGACGGCGCACGTGGAGACGGTCGCGGTGCTCGGGCGAAGGGAGGCCACCCCGTGATCTACTACGTCACGATCGGCGACCGAACGCTCGAGGTGGAGCTGCGAGGCGACGAGGTGGTCGTCGACGGGGCGTCGATGGCGGTCGACTTCGGCGGAGAGGCCGACGCTCCGCTCCGCTCCTTCCTCAACGACGGCGCGTCGCACCGCGTGGCGGCGCGCGCCGACGGCGAAGGTCGCTGGAGCCTGCACTTCGGCAGCCTGCTGGTGCGGGCGGAGGTCGTCGACGGGCGCACGCGGGCGATCCGCGCGATGACCGGCAAGGGGGCCGCCACGCTCGGGCCGCGCCCCGTCGTTGCGCCGATGCCCGGCATGGTCGTGCGCGTGGAGGTCTCCGAGGGCGACGAGGTGCGCGGGGGGCAGGGGGTGGTGATCGTCGAGGCGATGAAGATGGAGAACGAGCTGCTCGCGGAGGCTCCGGGCGTCGTCGAGCGCATCCACGTCCGGGAAGGGGAGGCGGTGGAAAAGGACCAGCTCCTGGTGGAGCTGGCTCCCCTTCCGCAGGCGGGGGAGGAATGAGCGAGGATCCGGCAAGGCTCACCGACTCGGGAATCGAGGTGGAGACCGTCTACCCGCCGCCCGGGTCGGACGCCGGCGCGCGGGCCGCCGAGCGGCCCGGTGTCTTCCCGTTCACGCGGGGCATCTACCGCGACATGTATCGGGGTCGCGTCTGGACGATGCGCCAGTACGCGGGGTTCGGCACGGCCGAGGAGACGAACGCCCGCTTCCGGTACCTGCTCGAGCGCGGGCAGACGGGGCTCTCCGTGGCGTTCGATCTTCCGACGCAGATGGGCTACGACTCGGACGCCGCCATGGCCCGGGGCGAGGTCGGCCGCGTCGGCGTCGCCATCGACTCCTTGGAGGACATGCGCCGGCTCTTCGAGGGAATCCCGCTCGGAGCGGTCTCCACCTCGATGACGATCAACGCGACGGCCGCGATCCTGCTCGCGCTCTACGTGGCCCTCGGGGACGAGCGGGGGGTGCCGCGGTCGGAGCTCGCCGGGACGGTCCAGAACGACGTGCTCAAGGAGTACATCGCGCGGGGCACCTACATCTACCCGGTCGAGCCGAGCCTGCGGCTCGTGACCGACATCATGGAGTTCTGCGCGACGGAGGTCCCTCGCTGGAATACGATCTCGATCTCCGGCTACCACATCCGCGAGGCGGGATCGACGGCGCCGCAGGAGCTCGCGTTCACCCTCGCCAACGGGCTGGAGTACGTCGACCGGGCGCTGTCGTCGGGGCTGGAGCTCGAGGCGTTCGCCTCCAGGCTCTCGTTCTTCTTCGCCGCGCACAACGACCTCTTCGAGGAGGTGGCGAAGTTCCGGGCGGCGCGCCGGCTCTGGGCCTCGCTCATGCGGGAGCGCTACGGCGCCTCGGACCGTGCCTGCCGGCTCCGCTTCCACACGCAGACGGGCGGCTCCACGCTGACCGCCCAGCAGCCGCTCAACAACGTCGTGCGGGTCACGGTCCAGGCGCTCGCCGCGACGCTGGGAGGAACGCAGTCGCTGCACACCAACGGCTTCGACGAGGCGCTCGCTCTTCCCGGCGAAGAGTCGGCGAAGCTGGCGCTGCGCACCCAACAGATCCTCGCTTCGGAGTCGGGGGTGACCCGCGTGGCCGACCCCCTCGGCGGGTCGCACTACGTGGAGTCGCTGACCGAGGAGGTCGAGCGGAAGGCGAGCGAGTACCTGGAACGGATCGCCGGGCTCGGCGGCGCGGCGCGGGCGCTCGCCTACATGGAGGACGAGATCCACGATGCGGCGTACCGCTTCCAGCTCGACGTCGAGTCGGGCGCGCGTCCCGTCGTGGGCGTGAACACGCACGTGGAGGACGAAGCGCCCCTGCGCGTGGACCGGCCCGACTACTCGGTGCTCGAGGCGGAGCAGGTCGCCCGGCTCGAGCGCCGCAGGTCGGCGAGGGACGCCGCTGCCGTCCGGCAGGCGCTCCACGGGATCCGCGGCGTGGCCGCCGCCTCCGGCAACCTCGTGCCCGTGTTCATCGATGCGGTGAAGGCCGGCGTGACCCTCGGTGAGATCAGCGACGCGCTTCGAGCCGAGTGGGGTACGCACGACGGTTGACCAGCGGCTAGGCACGTGCCTGTCAGGTCGTTAATTTTCAATGCTTTTCGGCCCTGACCGGGGTCGGAGCAGCCCACCACGAGTCGCTCAGCCACGATGCCCACGTACGATTACGCCTGTCCGCAAGGGCACCGCTTCGAGGTCTTCCAGAAGATGTCGGACGAGCCCGTGGCGCAGTGTCCGGAGTGCGGGGAGAGCGCCGAGCGGCAGATCTCCGGAGGCGCCGGCTTCCTCTTTCGGGGCGAGGGCTTCTACATCACCGACTACCGCTCCGAGGAATACAAGAAGAAGGCCTCCTCGGAGACCGGCGAGGCGAAGCCGAAGTCGGAGCCCAAGCCGGAGCCGAAGTCGGAGTCGAAGAGCGGGGGCGGCGAGGGAGCGGCGAGCTCGAGCTCCCCGACGCCCTCGGACGACTGACGTTGCCGCACGAGGCGATCCAGGCGGCGCTGCACGCCGTCCTCGACGAGCTCGGCGCCGGGGGGGCGGAGGTGCAGCTCGAGCGACCCAGGGATCCGGCGCACGGCGATCTCGCGACCAACGTGGCGTTGACGCTCGCTCGCTCGCTCGGGCGCCCGCCTCGTCGGATCGCCGAGGACATCGTGTCGCGGCTCGACCTCGCCGCCGCCGGGGTGGAGACGGTCGATGTCGCCGGGCCCGGGTTCCTGAACTTCCGCCTCAGCGCCGGGGCGGTGGCGTCGGTCGTGGACGACATCCTCGGGGCGGACGCCGCCTTCGGCCGCAGCGACGGCGGGCGCGGCCGCGACGTCATGGTGGAGTTCGTCTCCGCGAACCCCACGGGCCCGCTCCACCTCGGACACGGGCGTCAGGCCGCCCTCGGCGACGCGGTGGCGGCGCTCCTGGAGTGGACCGGGTGGACGGTGCACCGCGAGTTCTACTACAACGACAGCGGGCGACAGATGGAGCTGCTCGCGCTCAGCGTGCGGGCCCGCTACCGGCAGCTCTTCGGACGCGAAGACGCGGTTCCGGAGGATGGCTACCAGGGCGAGTACGTGCTCGACGTCGCGCAGCGGCTCTCGGAGGAGGCCGGAGACCGCTATCTGGACGACGATTCGAGCGAGGCGCTCGACGCGATCCGGAGCTTCGCGGTCGAGGCGCTGCGGGCCGAGCAGGACCGCGACCTGGGCGAGTTCCGCGTCCACTTCGACCACCACTTCCTGGAGTCCTCGCTCTACGAGGAGGGCAGGGTCCGCGAGACGATCGAGGCGCTGCGCGCGACCGGGCTGGTCTACGAGTTGGAGGGCGCGACCTGGCTCCGCACGACCGAGTTCGGCGACCAGAAGGACCGGGTGATGGTTCGGGGCAACGGGCAGCCGACCTACTTCCTGCCCGACGTCGCCTACCACATGGACAAGTGGCGGCGTGGCTTCCGACGCGTGATCAACGTCCAGGGCTCGGACCACCACGGCACCGTCGACCGCGTCCGCAGCGGGCTGCAGGCCCTCGGGCTCCCTGCCGGGTACCCCGAGTACGTCCTTCATCAGATGGTGCGCGTCGAGCGGGACGGGCGCGAGGTGAAGTTCTCCAAGCGCGCGGGCTCGTACATGACGCTGCGCGAGCTCTACGAGCAGGTCGGCGTGGACGTGACCCGCTACTTCTTCCAGATGCGCAAGCCGGACGCGCATCTGCTCTTCGACCTGGACGTGGCGCTCGATCAGTCGGACAAGAACCCCGTGTACAAGATCCAGTACGCGCATGCCCGCATGTGCTCGATCTTCGCCAAGGCCGGACTCCGCCTCGAGGATGTCCGCCCGGGGAGCGCGGACCTGGGACTGCTGACGCACGAGCTGGAGCGTGAGCTGCTCAAGCGTCTGGGCGAGTTTCCGGGCACCGTCGAGCGGGCGGCCGAGGGCAGCGCGCCCCACGTCGTCTGCGACTATCTGGAGCAGACCGCCGGCGCCGCCAACTCGTGGTATCACGCCGGCAACCCGACGCGAAGCCCCGAGCTCGCGGTGCTCGTGGCCGACGCAGGGACACGGACGGCGCGGCTCGCCCTCGCCCGGGCGGTCCAGATCGTGCTCAGGAACGGGCTGACGCTCCTGGGGATCGAAGCGCCGCGGCGCATGCTCCGCGACGCCGACCCCTCCATGTCAAGTTCAAGCAGCTAGGTATCCGATGTCGATTCTGTGCGTGGGCAGCGTAGCGCTGGACTCGGTCGAGACACCCTTCGGCAGCGCCGAGCGCGTGCTCGGAGGCTCCGCGGTCTTCTTCAGCGCAGCCGCGACGCTCCTCAGCCCGGTCCAGATGGTGGGGGTCGTCGGAGACGACTACCCGCTCGACGAGCTGGGCTTTCTCGCCGAGCGCGGCGCCGACCTCTCCGGGATCGAGCGTGCCCCCGGGGAGAGCTTCTTCTGGTCGGGCCGATACCACTTCGACCTGAACACGCGCGATACGCTCGAGACCCGGCTGGGCGTCTTCGCGGATTTCGAGCCGAAGATCCCTCTCGAGTTTCGCCGGGCGCGCCACGTCTTCCTGGGCAACATCGATCCCACGCTGCAGCTCGACGTGCTCGAGCAGGTCGAATCGCCCGACGTGGTGGCGTGCGACACGATGAACTACTGGATCGACGGCGCGCGCGACGAGCTCCTCGCCCTGCTCGCGCGGGTTCACGTGCTGCTGGTCAACGACGAGGAGGTCCGCCAGCTCGCGAACGAGCCCAACCTGCTCAAGGCCGCTCGCTGGGTGCAGGAGCGCGGGCCGGAGATCGTCGTCGTCAAGAAGGGCGAGCACGGAGCGATCCTCTTCGCCGACGACTGGGTCTTCTTCGCCCCCGGGTATCCGCTCGAGGAGGTGTTCGACCCGACGGGAGCCGGCGACGCCTTCGCGGGAGGCTTCGTCGGCCATCTGGCCCGTGCCGGAAGCCTGGAGGCCACCGAGCTGCGCCGCGCCATGGTGTACGGCTCCGCGTTGGGCTCCTTCGCCTGCGAGGCCTTCAGCGTCGAGCGGCTCAAGGCGCTTCCGGTGCAGGCGATCGACGAGCGCGTGGAGGAGTTCCGGAGGATCACCGCCTTCGAGACGCATGTTCCGGTCGAGCGGGATGGCTGAGCTCAGCTACCGCGAGGCGGGCGTCGACCTGGACGCGGCCGAGCGGGCCAAGGAGAGCCTGAAGGCGCTCGTCGCCTCGACGCGCGATCGCTTCACCCTGTCCGAGCTCGGCGCGTTCGGCGGGCTGTACCGGGTCCCCGACGACACCCGCGACCCCGTGCTGGTGTCGAGCGCCGACGGCGTCGGCACGAAGCTCAAGCTGGCCTTCGCCACCGGACGGCACGACACCGTGGGGCAGTGCCTGGTCAACCACTGCGTCAACGACATCCTGGTCCAGGGAGCTCGGCCCCTCTTCTTCCTCGACTACCTCGCGACCGGCACGCTCGACGGGCAGGTGGTCCAGGACGTGGTGCGGGGCGTGGCGTTGGCCTGCAAGGAGAACGGCTGCGCGCTCCTGGGCGGGGAGACGGCCCAGATGCCCGACTTCTACGCCGAGGGCGAGTACGATCTGGCCGGCTTCATCGTCGGCTTGGTCCCCCGCGACCGCATCCTGGACGGGTCGGCGATCCGGACGGGGGACGCGCTCGTCGGGGTCGCCTCCTCGGGGCTGCACACGAACGGGTACACGCTCGCCCGCAAGATCGTCTTCGAGGTCCTCGGGCTCGGCGTCGACGACGAGCTGCCGGGAACGGGGCGGAGCGTGGCGGACGAGCTGCTGTCGGTCCATCGCAGCTACCTCCCGGTCTTCGCCGAGCTTCTCGAGGGGGGCGCGGTGCACGGCCTGGCGCACGTGACCGGCGGAGGGATCCCCGGCAACCTGCCCCGCGTCCTGCCCGAGGGTCTGGGTGCCGTGGTCGACCGGGGATCCTGGGAGGTTCCGCGGGTCTTCGAGACGCTGGGGGACGCGGGGGGCGTGTCGGCGGAGGAGATGGATCGGGTCTTCAACATGGGCGTCGGCATGATCGCGGTGGTCGATCCGTCCGAGGCCGAGGCCGTGCGGCAGGCGTCGTCCGCCCGGGGAATGGGGGCCTGGGTGATCGGAGCGGTCGAGGAGGGCGCGGGGGTCCGCTACCGGTGATGCGCGCGCTCCGCACCGGGGTGGTGGCCGCGGCGGCGGTCGCCGCGGCAGCGGCGCCGGTGCGCGCCCAGACCGCCGAGGACCTCGCGGCCGCGTGCGTCCGGGGCGGCGGGGACGGGGCGGCGTGCGCCGCGGCCGGCGTCGCAGCCCGCTCGCTCGCGGGCGCCCTGGCGATCGCCTCGGGGCCCGGCGCCGAGGTGGCCGGAACCGCG
>JBFFWJ010000197.1:0-6533 GCA_041570315.1 Longimicrobiales bacterium
CTCCCGGTCCGTGAGGCCCGGGCGCTGCTCCCCGGCCGGGTCGTGGGGCGCTCCGTGCACGGAGCGGTCGCGCTCGAGCGGGGGGACGCCGACGGCGCAGACTACGCGTTCGTGGGTACGATCCATCCGACGCCCAGCCACGAGGGGGTTCCCGGGATGGGAGTCAGCGGTTTACGTGAGGCCGTGAGGCGCGCGGGCGGGATGCCGGTCCTGGGCATCGGCGGGGTCGATTCCTCCCGGGTGCGGCCGCTGCTGGAGGCGGGAGCCCACGGTGTGGCGGTGATGCGGGTCGTCTGGGAGCACCGGGACCCCGCCCGCGCGCTGGCGGATCTGATGCGCAACATCGAGGATGCGATTGCATGAACGAAGGCAAGACGATCGCCGAACCCGGGACCGTCACGGTCCGGGTGAACGGCAAGGTCCGGGAGATCCCGGGGGGCTCCACCGTGCGCGCGCTGCTCGACTCGCTCGAGCTGCATCCGGGGATGGTCGTGGTCGAGGTGAACCGGGAGATCCTTCCCCGGGACACCTGTGGTGACGTCGCCGTCCGGGACGGGGACACGATCGAGCTGGTCCACTTCGTCGGGGGAGGCTGAGATGGCCGATGCCCGGGTCGACGTCTGGGCCGGGCGTGGCCTCGACGGCCCGCTCGAGATCGGCGGCGCGCGGTTCTCGTCCCGACTGATCGTCGGGACGGGCAAGTACCGGACGAACGAGAGCATGGTGGAGGCGATTCGCGCCTCCGGCGCCGAGATGGTGACGGTCGCCGTGCGGCGCGTGGACCTCGACCGGACCAGGGAGGAGGGGATCCTCCACCACCTCGATCCCGAAGAGCTCTTCCTGCTCGCCAACACGGCGGGCTGCTACACGGCGGAGGATGCCGTGCGCTACGCGCGCCTGGCGCGCGCGGCGGGCTTCAACGAGTTCATCAAGCTGGAGGTGATCGGGGACGAGCGCACGCTGCTCCCCGACGTGCACGCGACGCTCGAGGCGGCGAGGACGCTGTCCGACGAGGGCTTCAAGGTCATGGCGTACACGAACGACGACCTGATCACGGCGCTGCGTCTCGAGGACGCCGGCTGCGTGGCGGTCATGCCTCTGGCCAGCCCGATCGGGAGCGGCCTCGGGGTCGTGAACCCCTACTTCATCCGTGAGATCAAGCGGCGTCTCGAGGTCCCGGTCATCGTCGACGCGGGCGTGGGCACGGCCTCGGACGCGTGCATCACGATGGAGCAGGGCGTCGACGGCGTTCTGATGAACACGGCGCTGGCCGCCGCCGACGATCCGGTTCGCATGGCGCTCGCGATGAAGCATGCGATCGTCGCCGGCAGGCTCGCCTACCTGGCGGGCCGGATGCCGTCGCGGGAGATCGCGGTGCCTTCGTCTCCGACGTCGGGGATGCTGGACTGAGCGCTCGCATCCCCGGACGCGATGCCGCCCTCGACGTGCGGCTGGCATGTGAGCGCGGCCGCCGGCTCGATCGCGCCTTCGGCGCGGTTGCCGACCGCCTCGAGCCGCGGGAGCGAGCCTTCGCCCACGAGCTCTCGTACGGGACGAGCCGGCTTCGCGGCAGGCTGGACCATCTCCTCGCGGCCCACGTGCATCGCGGCCTCGCCTCCCTCGATCCGACCCTGCTCGAGATCCTGCGGCTCGGGTCGTATCAGCTGCTGTACATGGACGCCGTGCCCGGCTACGCGGCGGTCTCG
This sequence comes from Longimicrobiales bacterium, assembly GCA_041570315.1. Taxonomy (GTDB): domain Bacteria; phylum Gemmatimonadota; class Gemmatimonadetes; order Longimicrobiales; family Gaopeijiaceae; genus JBFFWJ01. The sequence goes on from JBFFWJ010000197.1 coordinate 1,707, forward strand.
ACCTCCGTCGATCAGGCTCGGCGGCGCGCGGGTCCGAAGCCCGCCGGGCTCGTCAACGCGGTGCTCCGGGCCGTGGGGCGGGCGGGGGACGGCCCGGAGCGCTTTCCCTCTCCCGAGGCGGATCCGGCAACCTTCCTCTCCTCCTGGGGATCCCACCCTCTGTGGCTCGTGGAGCGCTGGCTGGGACGTTGGGGCGTTGCGCAGGTGCGATCCCTGGTGGAGTCGAACAACCGGCGCCCTCCCCTCAGCCTGTACGCGCTCGATCTCACTCCGGAGGAGGCGGTGGAGCTCCTGGCGGCGGCCTCGATCCCCGCAAAGCCGGCGGGCAGCGGCTCGGCCTGCGTCCTGGTCGCCGAGGGTGTGAGCCCCGCTGATGCTCTCGCCGCCGTGCCGGGCTCGATCGTCCAGGATCCGGCTGCCAACCTGGTGGTGCTATACTCCGATGTTCCACGAGGCACGGACGTTGCCGATCTCTGTGCCGCACCTGGGGGCAAGGCGCTCGCGTCGGCGGACCGCGCTCGCTTCACCCTCGCCTCCGATCGCTCCGAGTCGCGCATGCGAATGGTTAGAGACAACGCCCTGCGGGTGGGGCGCGAGATGGCGTTCGCGGTGGCGGACGCCCGCCTCCCCCCGCTCGCCGCGGCCGGCGTGGTCCTCCTCGACGTGCCGTGCACGGGCACGGGCACGCTCGCGCGTCATCCGGACGCCCGGTGGCGGATCCGGCCCGAATCGATCGAGACGATGGCTGCTCTTCAGGCCGAGATGCTGGCGGCCGCCGCGGACGTGGTGACACCCGGGGGCCTGCTCATCTATTCGACGTGCAGCCTCGAGCCGGAGGAGAACGAGGAGCGCGTGCACGAGCTCCTCCGTGCGCGCTCGGAGTTCCGCCTGGAGCCGACCGATGCCGTCGCTTCGTCGCTCCTGGACGCGGAGGGCTTCCTGTCGGTGACGCCCCAGGATGCGGGCTTCGACGGCGCCTTCGCCGCGCGCCTGAGGAAGGCGGCGTGAAGCTCGGAGGCTCTCTGGCGCGCCACCGCCGCGGGCGTCGGCCCGCCGCAGGCGGGGGAGGAGGAGGCGCGGGGGAGGGGAGTCGTGGTCTGCTCGAATCGCTGGACGTGCGAAAGCTGGTCGGTGCCCTCGTGGGCCTGGTGGTCACCGGCTGGCTGATCGGGTACGTGCTCGCGACCCAGGTCTTCTTTCCGGCGCCGCCGCCGCCCGGTGACCTCTTCGAGGTGCCGGACGTCCGCGGGCTCGGCCTCGCGAGCGCGCGCGAGCGCCTCGAGGGAGCCGGCCTCGCGCTCGGAGCCATCGACTCGATCACCCATCCCGGGGCGGCGGCCGGTCTGGTCCTCGGCCAGGCGCCCCTCGCCGGGCAGGTCGCCGGGCCGCAGACGGGGGTTCGGGTCACCGTCAGCCTGGGGCCGCAGATGAGGTCGGTGCCCGACGTGCGCCGGCTCACCGAGGACAGGGCCCGGATCGTTCTCGAGTCGAGCGGCTTCGTCGTCACGGTCGATACGGCCGAGGCCGAGCAGGCCCGGGGCCGGGTCATCGGCGTCGATCCGGCGCCCGGGCAGGTGGTCGCGCTGCCGAGCGCGGTGAGCCTGCTGGTGAGCGCCGGTCCTCCCCTCGTGATGATGCCCTTCGTGCTCGGTCTGGAGCAGGCGGAAGCCGAGCAGCTCCTGGACTCGCTGGGGCTGGTGGTCTCTCAGGTCGAGGAGGTGTTCCGCTTCGGGCGGGATCAGGGGATCGTCGTCGAGCAGGAGCCGCCCGCGGATACGCAGCTGCAGCGGGGTGCCAGCGTACGGCTCGCCGTCGGCCGCAGGGGTCGCGACCGGGAACAATAGCCCGCATAATTCGTACGAACGGCCGGCATCGTTCACACGCTGTTCGACGCTCCCGCACTCCGGGGCCGCACCCGTCACCCACGCCGATCAGGACCATGAGGCGAAGCATCGCTCGTTCTCCGTACGTGTGGACGCTCTTCGGCGTGGCCGCCGTCGTGGCGGTGGCGTGGATCGGCCGGGAGAGCTACCGACCCGTGATCACGGGGAGCGTGGCCCCCGAGTTCCGCTTGGCGTCGCTCGGGGGGGGCGAGGTCAGCCTGTCGGAGCAGCGGGGCAAGGTGGTCCTCGTGAACGTGTGGGCGACGTGGTGCGGGCCGTGCCTCCAGGAGATGCCGTCCATGCAGCGCATGTACCAGGCGCTCGAGGGACAGGACTTCGAGATCCTGGCCGTCAGCGTGGACGCACCCTTCGGCGAGAACGACGTGCTCGGGCGTCCGGGCGGTGACCTGGACGCGTTCGCGGAGGACCTGGGGCTGACCTTCCCCATCTTGCACGACCCGTCCGGCGACATCATGCAGCAGTACCAGACGACGGGGGTGCCGGAGTCGTGTCTGGTCGGGCCGGACGGAATCATCGTCAAGAAGGTGGCTGGCCCGACCGAGTGGGACGCCAAGGAGAACCTGGAGCTCGTCCGAAGACTCCTGACGGGCTGACCACGATGGCGGCGATCCCGCACGCGCTCTTCCACAACTGGCGTCTCAAGGCTTCCGCGCTCGCGCTCTCCGTCTTCCTGTGGGCGCTCGTCCAGACGGAGCCCCGCAACGAGGAGACGTTCTCCGGCGTCCCGATCCTGGTGGACGTGGCCGATACGTCGTGGACGCTCTCGGAGCCTCCCAGCCCTCCCTTCGTCGAGCTGCGCCTCGGCGGTCCGACTCGCGAGATCATTCGGCTCGCGCGCGACGGGACCACCATCCGCATCCCGATCACCGAGGTGGGATCGCGGGACACCGTCGTGACGCTCCGTCGGGATTGGGTCGGGCTCGACGGACGCCCGGGGCTCGTGGTGGAGTCCGTGTCACCCGCGTCCGTGCGCGTCGCGCTGGAGCGAGCCGTGACGCGGCTCGTGCCGGTTTCCGTGCGGCTGCAGGGGCGCGTGCGCGAAGGGCTGGCCCTGGCCACGGACGTGGGCGTCAACCCCCAGCTGGTCCGGGTTCGCGGTCCCGAGAGTCGGGTCGCTTCCCTGGACTCGATTCCGCTTCGGAGCTTCGATCTGGCCCGGGCGACGGGATCGGGGATCTACACCGTGCCCCTGGACACGGCCGGTCTCGGGCTCAACACCGTGATGCCGCCGACCGCCACGCTCGGCATCCGCGTCGAGGAGATCGTCCAGCGCGTGCTCGACGGCTTCCCCGTGGAGGCCGACGTGGGACCCGGCCGGGCCGACGTGGTGATCGAGCCCTCCGTGGTCCGGCTGACGCTGAGCGGGGCGCGCAGCGTGGTGAACCAGCTCGACGTCGCGGCGCTGCGCCTCCGGGTCCCAGCGGAGCTCCTCGAGGACATGGAGCCCGGTGAGGAGCGGCGCGTGCCTCTGAGCGTGGAGGGCGTGCCCGAGCTCGTGACGGCGGTGCCCGGCACGGAGTACGTCACCGTCCGGCGGGCCGTGGACCTTTCCGAGGGTGGACCGGCCGGCTCGGGACGACCTTGAGCGCCGGGCCCGAGCGTCCGGTGGTCCTGGGCGTGGAGACCTCCTGCGACGAGACCTCGGCCGCGGTGCTCTCGGGCGACCACCGCATCCTGGGCCACGTCATCCTGTCGCAGGACGTGCACGAGGTCTTCGGGGGGGTGGTGCCCGAGCTGGCCGCGCGGGCCCATCTCCAGAAGATCGACGGGGTCGTCGAGCGCGCGCTCGCAGACGCCGGAGTCGGCCTTCGGGAGGTGGATCTCTTCGGCGTCACCGCCGGGCCGGGCCTCATCGGCGCGCTGCTCGTCGGGGTGAGCTGGACGAAGGCTGCGGCCTACGCCCTCGGGAAGCCGTGGGTCCCGGTGCACCACATGGAGGCGCACCTGTTCGCGCCGTCGCTGGAGGACGGCGAGGCCGAGCCTCCCTTCGTCGGGCTCCTCGTTTCGGGCGGGCACACGCTCCTCCTGCATGCGACCGCCTGGGGCGAGTACCGTCTTCTCGGACAGACCCGTGACGACGCGGCCGGGGAGGCCTTCGACAAGGTCGCGAAGCTGCTCGGTCTTCCCTACCCGGGCGGTCCGGCCATCGAGCGCCTGGCCGGCACGGTCCGGCCCGGCCGCCACCGTTTGCCTCGCCCGCTCCTGCGGCGCGACCAGCGGCCGGGGGAGTCGGGATACTTCGACTTCTCGTTCAGCGGGCTCAAGACGGCGGTCGTGGAGCTGGTGCGGCGGCTCGAGGCCGACGGCACGCTCGAGGCGGAGACGCCCCACGTGGCCGCGGCGTTCCAGGAGGCGGCCATCGACGTTCTGGCGGCCAAGACGATGAGGGCCGTGGAGCATACGGGATGCAGCCGAGTCCTGCTGGGAGGGGGCGTGAGCGCGAACGGAGCGCTGCGGGGCGAGATCGCCGACCGGCTTCCCGAAGCCGGTCGGCTCTTTCACGCGTCGCCGCGGCTGTCCCTCGACAACGGGGCCATGGTGGCTCGTGTCGCGCGCTTCCGCTTCGACCGGGGAGAGACCGGGGCAGCGGACGGCTCGGCGTCCGCCTCGCTCCCCTTCCCGGGCCTCGCTCCGGAGGCCTCGTGAGGATGGCGACGACGGCCGGTTCCCGTTCCGGCCCGGTAGCACGAACTTTCGGGGTCCCACGACCATAGAGGGCCATGTATCCCGTCATCTTCGAGCTGCCGGACTGGTTCCCGATCCTCGGAGGCGAGGCGATCACCTCCTTCGGGGTCTTCATGCTGCTCGCCTTCCTCACGGCGGGATACGTGACGCGGGCCGAGATGCGGCGGGTGGGTCAGGATCCGGAGAAAGCCTGGGACCTGCTCTTCATGGCCGTCGTCGGCGGCATCGTAGGGGCGAA
>JBFFWJ010000198.1:0-6509 GCA_041570315.1 Longimicrobiales bacterium
AAGCATCGGGTAGTCCTGCCTCATGAGCTGCTCGTACCAGCGCACGTCCCCGCCCCTCGGCACGCCCCACGACGGCACCGATTGGTAGGCGGCCCACCGGCTCGAGAGCCACCCCGACTGCATCGCCCAGACGCCGGCGGCGAGGGCGACGAGCGCAGCCACGCCGAACACGTTCAGGCGGTTTCGTGACTTGCCGACCTCCAGGGCGGCTGCTCCGGCCACCCAGATCAGGAGGGTGCCGACCCACAGTCGGGAGAGAAGCGTCGTGTACGCGCAGAAGGTGAGCAGAAGCAGGGCTGCGAAGCCGAGCCGAAGCCGATGGGCCGCGGGTCGACCCGTGTCGGCCGCGTGTGCGGCGGCGATGCAGCCCAGGAGAAAGGCCAGGCCGACGATTCCGTAGAACCGCACCATGACCGAGTTGATCAGGAGCAGCGGGCTGAGGCAGACGGCCGCGGAGGCGATCCACCCCGCGCTCCGGCCCACCTCGACCCGCAGCCAGAGAAACACGGCCAGGGCCGCGAGAGCGAGCGCCACCGCGCCGGGGAGTCGCGCGATGAAGATGCTTTCCCCGAAGATCCTGAACAGCCACCCCACCGTGACGGAGAACCAGACCGCGCGGGCGTACTCCCCCTCGCCGATGGCCAGCGTGCCGTTCTCGGCCCACGAGCGCGCCGCGAGCAGATGATAGTACTCGTCCCAGAACAGCGGATTCGCGTCGGTCAGCGCGTACACGAACACGACCGTCAGGGCGAGGATCAACGCAACCGCCGCCTCCCAACGGAGGTGCCCGCTCCCGGGCAGGTCGGGACCGGTCATGCGCCTACGGCCACGCTTCGGTCACACTCCGCCCTCGTGCTTCCCCACATCCACGGGCGTCTCTTCCTGCCGGGAGGTGGTCCGATCCCTGAGGATTCGGTACGCCCGTCGCCTGGGCGAGCCCTGGTGGACCACGATCTCTCCGACGAGCCCCATGGCCAGCGCCTGGAGTCCCAGGACCAGGAGCAGGACCCCGAGGAGGAGCGCCGGCCGGGCGGCCATGCCCTGCCCGCCCAGCCGCTGTACGTAGAGCACGACGAGCGTCAGCATCCCCGAAGCGGCCAGCAGGCCGCCCACGATGCCGAAGAACCTGAGCGGCTTGTAGGTGAAGCGCACGATGAACATCAGGCCGACCAGATCGATCATCCTGCGCAGGTAGATGCCCGGCGAGTACACGCGGGTGGCGCGGTCGCCGGCGTGCTGCGTCGCCTCGACCTCGATCACGTGAAACCCGTCCCGTCGCGCCAGGATGGGGATGAACCGGTGCGAGTCGCCGTAGAGGTCCAGATCGCGGAGAACGTCCCGACGCATGGCCAGGACACCCGAAGCCACGTCCGTGAAGCGGCCCCCCACGAGCTTTCGCAGGACGGCGTGGAACAGCCGCCGTTGAAGTCTGTTCACGATGCGATCGTCGTCATCGATCCGCACGGCCGACACGATGTCGACATCCCCTTTCAGCTCCTCCAGCAACCGCGGGATCGCTTGGGCGTGGATGCGCGGATAGGACGGGAGCGTGAGGAGGGTCGGGGCCGAGCAGAAGTCGACCGCAGCCGTCAACATCGCGGACTCGGACAGCGATTGGCCCGGCTCCAGGATGCGGATGGGCTCGCCCTCCCCCTTCAGGCGCTGAAGGGCCGGCGCCAGGTGTTGCCAGCGCTCCGAGACCACGAAGACGAACTCGAAGCGGATGCCCGCTTCCCTCAGGGGCGCGGAGAACTCCCGGTAGAGGTCGTCCAGCATCCGTGACCGCTCGCTCACCGGCACGATGACCGTGACTGCCGGCGTTTCCGAGTCCCAGCGGACCGCAGGCGCGTGCTGAACGTCGGAGAGCGCCACTAGCCGAGCTCCCTGACCAACGAACGGAAGTGGCTCTCCGGCGAGCGATGGATGATCGCCTCTCCGACCAGGCCGAGCAGGACCAGGAAGGTGGCCAGGGAAAACCACAGGAGCGCCGCGCTCGGAAGGACCAGGGCCTCTGCCTTGAACGCTCGGAAGCCTCCCGCGATCACGGTCGCCGCCGCGAAGGCCGCGCCGACCGAGGCGCTCCCTGCGGCCAAGAGCGAGAAGAGGTGGAGCGGTCGGTCCCGGAAGGACCGGATCATGGTGATCGTCATCAGGTCCGCCATGACCCGCAGGATCCGCGAAAGGCCGTACTTGCTCTTGCCCGCGTGCCGAGGGCGATGGTCGACCGGGATCTCCGCGATTCGGGCCCCGGCGGTCCCCGCCGCCACGGCCGGGATGAAGCGGTGAAAGTCCGAATAGATGCGCAGCCGCTCGAGGAGCGCGTGACGATAGGCCTTCAGCGTGCATCCGTTGTCCCTCACCGGCACGCCGGTGACCCATCCGATGATGCGGTTGGCGACCCACGACGGGACCTTCCTCCGGAAGAAGCGGTCCTTGCGTCGAACTCGGTACCCGACGACCAGGTCGTATCCTCCGTTCAGCGCCTCGACCAGGGCCGGGATGTCGCGAGGGTCGTTCTGGAGGTCGCCGTCCATCGTCACGACGACGGGGGCGCGGGCCTGATCGAACCCCGCCTGCATCGCGGTCGACTGCCCGTAGTTCCGTGCGAGCCGGAGGCAACGCACGCGCGGGTCCTCGAGGGCCAGGGTCTCGGCGAGCCGCGCCGTGCCGTCGCGGCTTCCGTCATCGACCAGGAGAAGCTCCCAGGAAGGCATCACCTCCATGGCGGCCCGGACCTCCTCCACGAGGGCCCGGACGTTGCCCTCCTCGTCGAAGAGCGGCACCACGATCGATACGACCGGCACCGGAGGCTCACCCTGGGGGGTCATCTTACGCCAGCCACGTGCGCAGGGGCGTCCCCAGGGCATCCGGGACGTCGGAGGGCCAGAAGCGAGGCAGCCGGTACGGATTGCTTCCGGCGAGCACGACGTCGTTGTGGCTGGCGCACGCCCCGATGTACCCCGCCTCCCGGGCCACACGCTCGGAATCGCGTGAGCACGAGCCATTGGGGTAGGAGAGCAGGCGCACGTCCCGTTGGAGCAGCTCCCTCAGGACGGTCCGGCTCGCCTCCGCCTCCTGTCTCTGCTCCTCCACCGGAAGATCGGCCATCCTCGGATGCGTCACCGTGTGGGAGCCGATTTCGACGAGCGGCGACGCGGCGAGATCCACCAGCTCACTGCCGGAGAGAATCCGGCTGAGCGGCGTCTCGCCGGCGACCCCGGTCCAGGTGCGGATCGTCTCCAAGGCGTCGTCCCTTTCGTCTTCGGGGAGGCGGAGGAGGCCGCGATACAACTGCAACAGCAGGTCCGTCCGCTCCACGGGTTGGCCGGCGTCGCGCAGGACCCCGGCCGCCGGTCGATTCCATTCGACCTCGAAGCCGTCTTGCACCAGATGCAGCCGGTCGGGAAGCGTGTCGGGCGTGGCGACCATGCGGTGCAACCGGTCCCACCACGTCTCCCTCCCGAGAAGCGAGGTCGTAATAAAAGCTGTGGCAGGGACGCCGTACTCCGCCAGAATCTTGCTCGCCGGGTCGAGCGTCTCCGCGTACGCATCGTCGAAGGTGAGGGCTACGGCTCCCCGCTCCACCCGACCCTGGGCCAGGTTCTCGATCAGGTGCGTGAGGGGTACCGGCTTGGCGATCCGGACGAGGTCTTCGAGGTGCCGCCGGAAGACGTCGGGAGACACGCACAGGCCGTACGGATCGTCGCTGCATTCCGCGATCCTGTGATACCCGAGGATCAGCGCCCGGTCGCGCGGCCGGCTGCGCGACCATCGCGCGAACCGCTGGAGCGTCTTCAGCCCGGGGATCCTCATCTTGATCTTGCCCCGTCCCCCTCGGGGCTCGGCGGGACGGACGGGCCGCGTCCACCCGCCGCGACGGTCGGCCGGCCGAAGGGGCAGAGGCTCATCGACATCCGTCCGGACCTCGAATCAGGTCGTCGCCCACGGAGGGACGGTCGAGCGGTCCGGTACCGAGGGCCCGAAGCGACGCCGGCCGCTCATGCCGACACGCGTCCCGTCCGGCCGACCCGGGCCGTGACGCCCGCGCTGGGGAGGGCCTCGGGGGCGAGGTGCGACATCAACACCTCCTCGTAGCGTTCCACGACCATCTCCGTGGAGTAGCGCGCCACGGCGCTCTCACGGGCTGCCGATCCCAGCTTCTCCCTGAGCGCGGCGTCGGCGTGCAGCCTCCGGAGCGCATGCCGCAGCCTCGAGCCGTCGCCGCTCGGGAAGCGCAGCCCGTCCACCCCGTCCGAGACGATGTCGGAGAGCCCGCCGGCGTCGCTGGAAACGACGGCGAGGCCGGTCGCCATCGCCTCGATCAGCGAGATCCCGAAGGCCTCGCTCTCGGACGGGAGCACGAAGACGTCCGAGGCCTGGAGGAGCTCACGGACGTCGTGCACCTCCCCGGCGAAGCGGACGCTGTCCTCGAGCCCGTACCGGGCCACCGAGCCCCTCAGCTCGCCCTCGCAGTTGTGGATGTCGAGCCCTCCCGAGCCCACGAAGAGCAGCGTCCCCGCCTCCTGGAGCGCGGGCTCCGATCTCCAGGCGTCCAGGAGCAGGAAGAGCCCCTTGTAGGACACGAGGCGGCCCGTGTAGGTGGTGAGGACCCGGTCCACCGGGAGCCCGAGCCTGCGGCGGAGGGAGTCTCTCGTCGCCGCGTCGACCGGGTGAAAGCGCGCGACGTCGACGGAGTTCGGGATGGCGACGATGCGATCGGCGCCCACTGCCGACTGCGCGAGCTCGCGCTCGATGGACGAGGAGATGGCGATGAAGCGCTCGGCCCGGCGAAACAGCCCGTTGCGCAGCTTCAGGAGCGCGCGGAACGGGAGCGACGTCGGCGTAAGCCCGATCGTTTCCAGCCCGGCCGCGAAGTACCGCCCGGACATCTCTCCCAGGCTGTCCGCCTTGAGGAGGCAGACCCTGCCGAGCAGTCGGGTCGCCATCACCGCGGGCACGCCCAGGATACGGAAGCCGGACACGACCACGGCGGCGTAGTCGCCCCGGCGCCTCATCAGGCCCCAGAACGCGGTGAGCAGAAGTCCCCATTTGCGCTTGCGCGACGCGCCGGCCGGGGGGAGCCGGACGATCCTGGCGCCGTCGAGCCACTCCTCGCGCGGCTGCGAAGCGTCGGATCGGCGGGTCAGGATCAGGACGGACCAGCCTCGCCGCGTGAGTCCGCGGGCCAGCGCGCGGGCCTGGGTCTCTCCCCCGCCCGTCACGGGGTGGTAGGTCTCCGTCAGCAGGCAGACTCGCTTCTCCAAGCGTGCTACTCCGTCGCTTCCTGCGAGCTCGGCGCCGACTCGGGGGCGCGCGACCGCCGGCCGCATGTCCCGGACCGCTCGGGCCCCTTGCGGCCGACGTCGGCCCCGGCGCTCTCGACGCCCGAGGGAGATCCGAGGGGTCGGTTCGCGGGGACGGCCCGTGCCGATCCGCGAGGTCCGGTCACACCTTGACGGCGGTGATCGAGTACTTGTAGGCGAGTCCCCGCGCCAGCCCGTCGGGCAGCAGGTTGTAGACGGGCTTGAAGCCGTAGGTGTAGAGGGCGGCCTTGAGCCCCGTGCGGGCGACGGGCAACGCCCGATGATGCTCCTGCACGGCCTCCTCGATCCGGAAGCCCTCGAAGAACGACTCCACCTCCGCTTCCGTGTAGAACTCGTTCACGGGCGGATCCTCTTCCTTGTACTCGATGTTCTCCCGGCCCCAGCGATGCAGCGCGTACATCCAGGAGGGCTTGCGATAGAAGTGGGAGATGATCGCACGTCCACCCGGCTTCAGGACCCGCCTCACCTCGCGGATCGCGCGCGCGGTGTCCCCGGTCGCGTGGAGGACTCCGTTGCTCCACACGGCGTCGAACGTCTCGTCGGCGAAGGTCAGGTCGAGCCCGTTCTCGACCCGCACGTCCTCGGCCTCGAATCCCGCGATCTCGAAGTGGCGGCGGGCCAGGCCGACCGCGGTCGGCGTAAGGTCGGTCGCCGTGACGCGAACTCCCCTCTTGAGGAACTCGAGGCTGTCGAACCCCATGCCGCAACCGATCTCGAGCAGGTGCTTCCCTCTCAGGATCGCGGCTTCCCGCTCGATCCGATCCATGATCCAGGGAAACTTGTACGGGTTCATCCACGGCCGGATGTTCTCGAAGAACTCCGGCGTCCCCATCTCGAGACCGTGTTCGCTGAGGTACTGGAAGCCCAGTGGGTGTGAGTCCCAGTAGGCTCGGACCGCATCCACGGTATCCGCCAATGGCTGATCCATCGAAACTCCGCTTCAGGTTTGTCGGCCGATTTCAAGTATAGTACGGGCTCTGAGCCGGTCCTACATTTGCTTTGGGGCGAGGATTCCCGACGTAAACAGGAGGCTTGGGTGGGAGAAGAGTCGTCACGGACCGGGACGGCCGAAGACCGATCGGGTGAGGCGGACTCGGAGGTGCCGTGGCAGCTCAGGCTGCTCTCCAAGTCGCTGAAGAAGCAGCAGAAATTGCGGCTGCTCCTCGAGCAGATCGAGGGCTTGCC
>JBFFWJ010000199.1:0-6489 GCA_041570315.1 Longimicrobiales bacterium
CCCCGAGCGCCTCCACCGCCATGTCCCAGGAGATCCGATGGGCGAGCTGATGAGCGGCCTGTACGTGTTCGTGCTCGCGACCCTGACGGGTCGCGAGGTGATCACCAAGGTGCCCCCGACGCTCCATACGCCGCTGATGTCGGGGGCCAACGCCATCTCCGGGATCGCGATCGTGGGCGCGATCGTCGTCGCCGCGCGCGCGGACGGCACGCTGCAAACGGTGCTCGGGGTCGCCGCCATCGCGATGGCGACGATCAACGTCGTGGGCGGCTTCCTCGTCACGGATCGCATGCTCGGCATGTTCCGGAAACGGTAGGAGAGCGCGATGAACGCAGACATCCTCGTCGAGCTGACCTACCTCCTCTCCGCGACCCTCTTCGTCGTCGGCCTCAAGAGGCTGCAGTCGCCGGCCACGGCCAGGGGCGGCAACGCGTTGGCAGCGGGCGCGATGCTGCTGGCCATCGTCGCCACCGTGGTCGACACCGAGATCCTGAGCTGGACGGGAATCCTCGTCGGCATCGCGCTCGGAGGGGCGATCGGCGGCGTGGCGGCCCGCCGGGTCGAGATGACGGACATGCCGCAGCTGGTCGGCATCTTCAACGGCTTCGGCGGTGGGGCGTCGGCGCTGGTGGCCATCGCGGAGTTCGCGGGCAATCCGGCCGTCGGCGTCGGCACGACCGGCGTGACCATCATGCTGGGCACGCTGATCGGAGCCGTGACGTTCACGGGGTCCTTCATCGCCTTCGCCAAGCTCCAGGATCTGATGACCGGCAACCCGGTCACCTTTCCCGGTCAGAACGCGTTCAACCTCGCGATCTTCCTCGGCGTGCTCGTGCTTGCCGCCATGAGCCTGGGCGTGGGCGGGGGCGCGACGCCGCTGACGACGTTCTGGATCTTCCTGGGGGTCGCGCTCCTCCTCGGCGTCCTGCTCGTGATTCCGATCGGTGGAGCGGACATGCCGGTCGTGATCTCCCTGCTCAACTCCTACTCGGGCCTGGCCGCCAGCGCGGCCGGCTTCGTGATCGGCAACATGGTGCTGATCATCTCGGGCGCCCTGGTCGGAGCCGCCGGCCTCATCCTCACGATGCTGATGTGCAAGGGGATGAACCGCTCGCTCGCGAACGTCGCCTTCGGCGCCTTCGGGGGCGGCGCGGGCGTCGACCGCGCGCAGATCGGGCAGCGCCCGGTCAAGCGCGCGGACGCCGAGATGGTGGCAGCCGAGCTGGGGTACGTGAACTCCGTGGTCGTGGTCCCCGGCTACGGCCTGGCGGTGGCCCAGGCGCAGCACGAGCTGCGCAAGGTCGGCGACCTCCTGGAGGCCCGCGGCGTCGACGTGAAGTACGCCATCCATCCGGTGGCCGGCCGCATGCCCGGCCACATGAACGTGCTCCTCGCCGAAGCCGACGTGAGCTACGACAAGCTCTACGACCTGGACGAGATCAACGACGACTTCTCGAACACCGACGCGGTGCTGATCGTCGGCGCGAACGACGTCGTGAACCCCGCGGCCCGCGACCCCGACTCGATCATCGCGGGCATGCCGATCCTGGACGTGGACTACGCGCGCCGCGTGATCGTGATGAAGCGCAGTCTCTCACCGGGCTTCGCGGGCATCGACAACGACCTCTTCTACATGGACAACACGCTCATGTTCTTCGGCGACGCCAAGGAATCGATGAGCGATCTCGTGCGCGAGGTGCGGGAGCTGACCTGACCTGATGGAGTGTTTCCGATGGTTCGATGCCATTCGCCTGAAACACCGGAAACACTGCCCTAGTCCGGCCGCGCCGCACGCGCCGCCTCCCGCAGGCGACGCCAGGCGCGGTCGACGTGCGCCGGCGTCGTCTTCAGGTTTCCGATCGAGAGGCGCAGCGTCGTCCGCCCGTCGAGCGCCGTGTGCGTCAGGAACGCGTCGCCGGAGGCGTTGACTCGGTCGAGGATCGCTCGGTTCGTGCGGTCCGCCCCGGCGGCGTCCATCCCCTCCGGCTCGAAGCGGAAGGCGACCGTCGAGAGGTGCGTCGGGGCGACGACCTTCCATCCCTTCTCGGCGTCGATGCGCCGGGCGAGCTCCCGCGCCAGGCGCACGTGCTCGCGAAGGCGCGCCACGATCCCCGCCCGCCCGAAGTAGCGCAGCACGAACCAGAGCTTGAGCGCGCGGAAGCGGCGGCCCAGCGACACCCCGTAGTCCATGAGATCGCGGACCGCCCCCTGCTCGGAGGACGTGAGGTACTCCGGGACGATGGAGAAGGCCCGGACCAGCTCCTGCGGCTTCCTGCAGTAGAGGATCGAGCAGTCGACCGGCGTGAACAGCCACTTGTGCGGGTTGACCACGATCGAGTCGGCCCCTTCCCAGCCGTCGAAGAGCGGCCGGAGCTCGGGAACGATCGCGGCCGGCCCGCCGTACGCGGCGTCGACGTGGCACCACGCCCCGAACGCGCGGGCCGTCGACACGATGTCCCGCACCGGGTCCATCGCGGCAGTCGACGTCGTCCCGAGCGTGGCGACGACCGCCACCGGGACGATCCCCGCAGCCCGGTCGCGGTCCAGCGCAGCGCGCAGGGCGTCCACGCGCATCCCGAAGTCGGGACCCGACGCGACGACGTGATACCCGTCCCGTCCGAAGCCGAGCGTGAGCACGGCCTTCTCGATCGAGGAGTGGGCCTGGTCCGAGGCGTAGACCCTGCCCGGGAGCTGGCCGAAGAGGCCGGAGCGGTGCGCGCCGCGGTAGGCGACCTCGCGGGCCGCGGCCAGCGCGTACAGAGAGGACGACGACGCGGTGTCGTTGATGACGCCCTCGAACTCGACCGGCAGGCCCAGCAGCTGGCGGAGCCAGTCCGTCGTCACGTCCTCCAGCTCGGTCGCCGCGGGCGAGCTGCGCCAGACCATCGCGTTGACGTTGAGCGCGGCTGCCAACATCTCGCCGAGGACGCCGGGACCCGAGCCCGTGATCGAGAAGTAGCCGAAGAAGGCGGGGTGATTCCAGTGGTTGAGGCCCGGAACGATCACCTCCCGGAAGTCGGCGAGCGCGGCGTCCAGCGCCTCGCCCTCCTCCGGAGGCCCGGCCGGCAGGGCGGCTCGGACCTCTCCGGGCCGGACGTCGGGAAAGACCGGAAGCCGATCGACCCCTTCGAGGTAATCGGCCATCCAGTCGGCGACCTCGTGCGCGAGGCGGCGGAACTCTCCGGCCGGGAGGTCGCCGATGCCCCCGGCGCCCGTGCCGCCTGTCGGGGTCTCGGCAGGCCCGCTGGAGCTCAACGCTCCCGCGATCCGTCGCCGGGCCTCACCGCCGCGTCGGACCCGACCTCCGCCAACTCCGCGACGATCGCGTCGAGCTCGGCCTCGACCTGCTCGAGGATCTCGGGGCCCTTCATGGCCGGCTCGTCGACGTCTTCCTCGAAGAACTGGAAGAACATCGCGTCGGTGTGTCCGACGGAGGCATGGGTCACGCCCCGGTCGAGCGCGCGATTCAGGCGCAGGATCTCGCGCAGCGACAACGGCGCCCGGGCGCCGAGGGGAGGGTCCGCGTAGAGCTCGCGAATCAGGAGCTCGCGCAGGATGTGAAACTCCTCGATCACCTCGCCCGCGGCGAGCCCTCGCTTCGCCGACATGGTTCCGAAGAGCTCGCAGGCGCGCACCCAGACCGGCTCGACCAGGGCCCGCTCCGGGCCGAGCAGGCGCGGCAGGAGCAGCAGGAGCTCCTCGATGAACCGCTCGACGACCCGATCGACCTCGGGGCCCTGCCCGAGACCACGGGCGCGGATCTCGGCGGACCACCTCGCTCCGAGCTCCGGAGTCCGATCCCGCAGCCACGTCGCGAGCTCCAATGGGCTGACCCTCTTGTACGGGGGGGGCCTCCGCTCGATCGACCCGTAGCCCTTCGGGCGGGCCTTCCGTTGGTCCGAGGGATGTCTCGGCATCGCCGCCTGCTCGGTCGGGTCCAATTCGGCTCTCGCGCCGTAGGGGGATCGGCGCGGCGGATTCTCAAACATGGGATGCCCGTCGGGCGCGATCCAGTATCGTCACGCCTCGCCGTCCGGCCACACCCTCATCGAGACCGAGACGGTGGTCCCCTCTCCGAGAACGCTCGCCACGCTCACGCTTCCGCCCCAGGCGCGGACCACGCGCTGCACGATCGCCAGCCCGAGCCCCGTGCCGGTCGAGCGCGTGCTGAACTGGGGCTCGAAGATCCGCGGGAGCACGTCCTCCGGGATCCCGTGCCCGTCGTCGACCACGGCGAGGACCACGGTCCCCTCGGGCCCGCGCCGTCCCAAGATCGAGACCGAGGTTCCGTCCTGACCCGCGAGACGGGCGTTCTCGAGCAGGTTGACGAGAACCTCCTTGAGCTCGGCCGAGCGCGCCACGACCGGAGGGAGATCGGACTCGAGCTCCTGGCCGAAGCGGATGCCCCCGGCAGCCCCCCCGTAGAGCGCCATCACCTCGCCGACCACCTGGCCGAGCCGTACTCCCTCCAGCGGGATGACCTGATCGCCGGGAGCGCCGAAGCGAGAGAAGCTCTGTGCGATCCCGGCCAGCCGGTCGATCTCGCTCAGCATGGCGTCGGCGTTCTTGACGAGGATTTCCTCGAAGTCCGGCCGGCGGTCCTCCCAGGCCCTCCGCACGTGCTGAATGCTGAGCTTGATCGGCGTCAGCGGGTTCTTCACCTCGTGCGCCACCTGACGCGCCATCTCGCCCCACGCGAGGACCCGCTCGGCCCGCAGCTCGTCGGTCACGTCGTCCATGGCGACGACCGCTCCGCGCCCGGCGTCCGTGCCGCCCAGCCGCCGCGCGCGAACTCTGACCCGGCGCTCGCCGACCTGGACGTCGGTCGTGGCCTCGTCGGAGCTCCCGCCGAGGAACGTCCCGAGCCAGTCCGCGAGCGCCTCGCCCAGCTCTCCCTCCGCGGGCAGGCGCCGGCCGACCAGGACGCGCGCGCCGAGCAGGTCCTCGGCCCTGGGATTCACGAGCGTGACCCGCCCCGACGCGTCGAGCGCGACCATGCCCACCGCCGCCTCGTCCATGATCAGCTGGGTCCGGCGGGACGTCCGCACGAGCTGACGCCGTGCGCGCCTGACCCGACCCACCATGCGGTTGAAGGCGCGGAACACGGCACCGAACTCGTCCGCGCGATCCGAGGGGAGCCTGAGCCCGAGGTCGCCGGCGCCGACGCTCTCGGAGGCCACGCTCAGGGCATGGATCGGCCGCGTCAGCGCCCGTCCAGCCATCATGGCGAGCGCCAGCGACAGCGCGGCGCCGACCAGCACGACGAAGCCCAGGAGCTCGATGAGGTCGGTCGTCTGCAACGCGCTGGTCCCCGCCTGCAGGGGGACCTGGGCTGCGAGGACGTCGCCGTCCGGCAGCCGACGGAAGGCCGTGACGTACTCCCAGCGGCCGACGCGGGATTCGGCGAACTCCTGCTCGATCTCGCGACTCTCCAGCAGGACGTACAGGTCGTGGGGGATCCACGCCTCGTACAGCCCGAGCTCGACGAGCTCCTCCACCGAGCCCTCCCGGAGCTCCGCGTCCCGGTACTCCAGGAGCTCCGCGCCGACCTGGGTCGCGAGGCGCTCCATCTCGCCACCCAACGTGCGGTACCATCCGGCCGCGTCCTCGAGGACCCGCTCCGCGATCACCTGCGCGGATCGCCGCGAAGCCTGGTCGAGCGTACGGTAGGCCACCGTCCCGAAGAGCGCGTTCGCCAGCGCGAAGAACCCGAAGAGGGCCAGGGTCACCCTGGCGCGAAACGAGATCACGAGCTCCGACACTCGGACGTCACGCCCGCCCGGCTCGTCGATCAGCGCGCGGCCGAGGACCCAGAAGGCGACCAGGAGCAGGAGGTTCATGACGAGGATGAGGCTGCCGCGCGCGACCGTCAGCAAGGCGCCGGGCAGATCGACGAGGTAATGCGCGTGGTAGGCCGGCCCCTCGTCGAAATCGAGGCCGATCTCGACTTGCCATCCGGCGCGCGTGCGCACGGGAACCGGCTCGACGCCGTGCCGATCGTCCTCGGGCAAGAGCGGTAGGACCGACACGGTCGCAGCACCGTCGCCGCCGGTTCCGCTCAGCAGCGAGCCGAGAACCGAGCGGGTCGCGCCGACGGGAAGCGGCGGAGCCACCGCCGACACCAGATCGTCGTCCGCCAGCCTCGTCGTCAGGACGTAGCGCGCGTCCACGCGGTTGAGGTGAACGAGCCGTGTCCCACCCAGCGCCCAACCGTCTGCGAGGATCTGCCCCAGCGGCTCGGGCTCCGCGCCCTCGACCCCGACGCGCAGGCTCTCTCCCGGGGTACCGTCGCGGCGGTGGATCTGGAGCCAAACGGGGTGTCCGAGCTCCGCCAGGCCGGAGCGAAGCCAACCGTCGTAGAGGATGGTGACGTCGATCGCGCCGGCGGCGTCGAGCGAGTCCGCCAGGCGTCCGAACCCGAGGAGCGCATCCTCCAGCTCCGGGTGCCGGGCCGCGCGCACGGTCTCCAGCGTCCTCGCCCCCTCCGCG
>JBFFWJ010000200.1:0-6477 GCA_041570315.1 Longimicrobiales bacterium
CGTCGAGGAGGCCTGAGGCGCTCCTTCGGCGCCGCGCCACGCCGCGGGGGCGGGGAGCTCGAGCTCCCCGCCCCCGCGGCGTGGCGCGGCGCCGAAGGAGCGCCTCAGGCCTCCTCGACGACGATGTAGCCGTGCTCGGTGAGGAGCGCGCGCAGGCGGCCCTCCCGCTCGGGAAGCGCCGTCTTCGCCACGGCGCGCGCGAACTCGATGCGGTGGGCCTCCGACACCTTGTCCAGCACGGCGATCGGCGCGCCGTACCTCAGGAGGATTCGCTTCGCGTCGACAGCTACGGAATCGGTCACGTGGGTCTCGAGTCGACTGCTCGAAAGGGCTTAGGCTGAACCAGCAAAACGATAACCGAAACGGGCCCCGGTGATCCAGGCCCCGTCCCGCCCCCCGGCTCGCCGCTCATGGCGCGTTGCCCCGCGCGGCGAGCGGCGGTGCGTGGCGCGTCAGTTCATCGTCGAGCGGTCCGGGTCTTCGGCATCCTCGGAGTCCGACGGGGCGCTGGGCAGCACCAGCGGGCCCTCGAGCCGGAAGCGCGGGATCTCGACGCGGAACTCCTCGCCGTCCGGCCGCACGAAGGTGTAGTAGCCCTCCATGTACCCCAGCGGGGAGCGGAGCACGCAGTAGCTCCGGTACTCGTGGGAGTCTCCCGGGGCGAGGAACGGCTGCTGGCCGACGACCCCCTCACCGTCCACGACCGAGTCGTCGCCGGCCGCGTCGTGGATGCGCCAGTGGCGGAAGAGGAGCTGCGCGGGGGCGTCGCCCTCGTTGGACATGTTGATCCGGTACGAGAACACGAAGGTGCCGTCCGCGGGGTCGGAATCGGCCAGCGAGAATCGCGGCCGTACCTGCACCCGGATGCCTTGCGTCGCCTTCTCGTATCGCATGAGGAGAGTCCCGGAGGGTCGAGTTTCCCGTTCTACACGACTCGGCGCGGAAAGTCTCGGGCGGCGGGTCCGGCTCCTCCGCGACCGGCTCGGCTCCGGCGCCGCAGCCGGACCACGGGCGAGCCCCGACGGGTCCCGGCTCCGAGTCAGCTCCGGTCGATCAGAACCGTGTGGGTGCGTCCCGCCGAGGAGATGATCGATCCCCCGAGCAGCTCGGCGATCGCGTTGCTCAGATCGTCGCTGTCCGACGTCACCGAGACGGCCACGATCCGCGACGTCGCGGGGTCGTAGGGCAGACCGCCGGGGAGGTCGTAGCTCTCGAACTTCAGCTCGTACCCGTTGCCCCGGAAGGAGAAGCCGTCGGGGAGGTAGCCGTCGAGCTCGGGCGGGATCGTGCCGAGCGTCGCGTCCGCGGGCCACGCGTGCATGTCGCCGTTGTAGCTCACGGTCGCGACCCTCACGACGTCGACGTCGCCCGCCACCTCGGCGGCCCGGGCCCGGAGCTGCACGGTCCGGAAGTTGGGGATCGCCAGGCCCGCCAGGATGCCCACGATGGCCATGACCGTGAGGAGCTCGACCAGGGTGAAGCCACCCCGGCGCCGATCGATGCGGCGGCCCCCTTGCCGGCTCGTCTGCATGGCGGTCACCCGGGCAACAGCAAGGGACCCGTGAACTCCTCGACCGTCATGGTCGCGGAGTCGTAGGAAAGGACCTCGTCGCCGACGTTGGTGACCAGCGAGAAGGAGTCGTTGGGGCCCGGCCGGTAGTCGACCGACCCCACCAGCGCGTTGGCGCCCGCCTCCTCCAGCGTCGCGGGCAGCCTGCCGTTGGCCGCGGCGTAGCTCTGGATCCGGGCGATGCCGAGGTACATGGCCGCCCGCAGGCGCTCGACCTGCTGCGTCTGGGGCGGGGGATGGATCGGATTGACGGTCGTCCACTGCGGCTGCGCCGCGAGGAAGTAGACCGCCAGCAGCCCGAGGTTGAGCGCGACCGGGAGCATCCACTTCGCTCGCGCCTTCGGCGCGGTCCTCCTGGCCTGGGCCTCATCGCGCTCGGCCGCGTGCCGCAGGACGTCCGCCACGGCGTCCGCGGTCTCCTGCCCCGTCGACGCCGCACGCGCGTGATAGGGCTTGACCTGGTCCTTGTCGCTCATCCGATGCAGAGTCGACACCGCTCCCGTGCGCGCTTCGCGCCGTGCGTTCGAGCTTGCGTGGGGCGCTGGGGGGGCAGCCGGTTCTTCCATGATATTCCCGGTGCCGACGCTCGTACAGGCTTCTCTGCGCGCGGTCGCCCGTCGGGTCGACGGTCCGCGCCGCGCGGGGTACCTTCGGGACATGAAGAGCCCCCGCCATTCCCGGTCCGTCGAGGACTACCTGAAAGCCATCTACGGCCTGTGCGAGACCGGGGATCCGGCATCCACCAGCTCGATCGCCGACGCGCTGGAGATCCAGCCCGCGTCGGTCACCGGAATGATCAAGCGGCTGGCGGAGTCGGGGCTGGTCGAGCACGTGCCCTACAAGGGCGTCCGGCTCACCGCCCGGGGCACGCGCGACGCGCTGCGCGTCCTTCGCCGCCACCGCATCCTCGAGACGTACCTGTGCGAGCGGCTCGGCTACTCCTGGGACGACGTGCACGCCGAGGCCGAGCGCCTCGAGCACGCCGCCTCCGAGCAGCTCGTCGAGAAGATGGCGGCGGCGCTCGGCTTTCCCAGCCACGATCCGCACGGAGCGCCGATTCCGACCCGGTCGGGCGACGTCGAGTACTCCGATCCGTCCACCCTCGCCGATGCGCGCCCCGGCGACCGGGTGCGCATCCGCGCGGTGCGCGACGAGGACTCGGCCGACCTGCGCTCGATGGCGGCCGAGGGCCTGGTGCCCGGCACCCGCCTGGTGGTGAGCGCGGGCCAGTCGGTCGACGGCGCGGTCGAGGTCAGCCTGGGGCCGGACGAAGAGCCCCGGCGGGCCGTCCTCACGGAGCTGGCGCGCCACATCTATGTCGTTCCCGACGAGGGCTAGGGCGTCGGACGGGCCGGCCGGGTCCGGCCTCGGCGCCGGGGCACCGCGCGGTGGCGGGGCCGTGCGCTCCCTCGTGGTCGCGGTGGCCGGCGGGAGCGGCTCGGGAAAGAGCACGGTCGTGCGCGAGGTCGTGCGGCTGCTCGGGACCGACACGGTCTCCGTGATCCAGCACGACGCGTACTATCGCGACCTCTCGCACCTGCCCTTCCGGGAGCGCGCCCGGACGAACTTCGACCACCCCGACAGCCTCGAGACGGAGCTCCTCGTGCGGCACGTCTCCCGCCTGGTCGCGGGGGAAGTCGTCGAGGTGCCGACGTACGACTTCGCGACCCACACCCGCCTCGAGGGCAGCCGACGCGTCCCGCCCTCGCCGCTCGTCGTTCTCGACGGGATCCTCGTCCTCGCCGACGCCGGGCTCCGGAGCCTGCTCGACTACTCCGTCTTCGTCCACGCCGAGCCCGAGGAGCGCCTGGCGCGCAGGATCGAGCGCGACACGAGGGACCGCGGCCGCTCGCCCGAGTCCGTCCTGGAGCAGTTCGAGCGCTTCGTCCGTCCGATGCACGACCACTGGGTCGAGCCGAGCCGCGCGCACGCCGACATGACGATCCTCGAGGGCGGCCACAACCGGGAGGCGGTCGGCCGGCTCGTTCGGACGCTCAGCGGCCTCCTGTCCCCGCGGGCAGGATGATCGCCTTGGTCACCCTGAGCGCTTCCACGTCCTCCAGGGCGCGCCCGGCGCCGTCGAGGTCGTAGCGCCCTCCGATCACGTCGCGGAAGGGGAGGCGGGCGCGGTGGCGGGCGAAGACGCGGAGGGCCCGCACGAGGTGGTGGAAGTCCGTCCCCCACTGCCCCCGCACGTCCACGTGCTTGCGGTTCAGCTCCGCGTGCGGGTTGAGCGCGGTATCGCCGACGTCGGTGTAGTGCCCCGCGACCACGTACGTGCCGCCGTCGCGCACGACGCGCAGTCCCTCCCCGATCGCCGAGGGATGGCCGGCCGCCTCGATCACCACGTCCGGACCGTGCCCGCCCGTCGCCTCCCGGATCTCCTCCGCCCGCTCCTCCTCCGTCGTGGCGGTGACGTCCCACGTACGGTCGACCCCGAGCGCGGCCCCCAGAGCGAGCCGCCGCTCCGGAGCGCCGATCAGGAGGACCCGGCTCGCACCGGCGAGCGCCGCGAAGGCGGCGGCCGCCAGCCCGACGGGTCCCGAGCCCTGCACGAGCACGGCGTCGCCGAGGCGCACCCCCGCCCGGTCCACCGCCGCGAAGCCGGTGAAGAGGCCGCACCCCCCTCCGATGACGTCGTCCGCCTCCAGGCCCCCGGTCAGCTTCAGGATCCGGACGCCCGGCTTCAGGTAGATCCGCTCGGCCCAGCCTCCCAGCGGGCCGTCCACGGCCGAGTAGGTGATCCCGTAGACCTTGCGGCTCGGGCAGCGGTTGGGCTGGCGGGCCACCGTGCAGTGATAGCACGCGTGACAGACCTCGTGCACGTCGAGGAAGGTGACGACGTCGCCGGGGGCGAGCGGCTCCCCCAGGGCGTCACGATCGACGCCGGCGGCCTCGAGCACCCGCCCGACGCTGACGTGCCCGGGAACGATCGGGTAGGGCACGCCGGCCAGGCGCCCGTGGTGCAGATGCACGTCCGTGCCGCACACCTCGGAGGCGATCGTCTCCAGCAGGACGCCTCCCGGCTCGACGACCGGATCGTCCAGCTCCCACTGCTCCAGGGGCGCGCCCGGAGCGGTCATGACGGCGGCGCGGATCGGCATGGGCTCCTCCCTCGGGCTCTCGCGCCCGGCGCTACTCGGTGTCGTCCTGCGGGACCGGGCAGTCGTCGACCGGGTGGGGCGGCCGCTCGCTGATCACGACGAAGCGGCGGCCCACCGTGGCGGCGAAGACACCGGTCCCATCGCCCTGCAGGCTCGGGACCCGGACCTGCCCGGACGGGTTGAAGGTGCCGCCGCGAGCCCAGTTCACGAAATTCCGGTCCACCGCGGTGATCGTGACCTCGGCGGTGGTGGCCGCGGGCAGCCCCGCCTGCAGGCGCACGGCGACGTCCTGGTCGAGCTCGAAGCGGTTGAAGACGCCGAACTCGCTGGGGAAGGCGATCGTGGTGTCCCGATCCGAGATCGACAGCCCGAGCAGGTACAGCGGGTCTTCGTCCACCTCGATGCCCTCGGGGCGCAGAGCGTCGGGCAGGCCGCGGATCGACGTCTCGTTCACGTAGGCCCAGGCGCTCTCGGAGCGGGACCAGCGCACGGGCATGACGGTGTTGGGGTCGAGCCGGCAGTTGCCGGAGAGCCGGTCGAGCTCGAAGCGGGCGGGGACCCGGGTCGCCCCGCTCAGCCGCCCCCCGTCGGCAAGCTCGACCTGGACCTCGAGCAGCTCTCCGTGCCTCAGCGTGGGCGTCTCGGAGGGGTCGGCGAGGAAGCACACGCCCACCTCCTGCTCGGGAGAGGAGCCGACGCAGTCCCCCAGCGGGTTCTCCGCGAGCCGCAGCGCGGCGCCGCCGTTCGGGCGGTGGATCGTGATGCGTGCGGCCGACAGGGGGGCGAGGCCCGCGGTATCGCTCCCCACCGTGCGGTGCAGGAAGGCGCGCACCTCGTTCCGCTCGGGGTCCGATGCCAGGTTCACGTAGATCTCGGCGACCACCACGGCCTCGACCTCCACCAGGGTGATCTCCTCGAGCTCGCACGCGCCGGACACGCACGCCGCCATGGCGAGCGCCGGCGCCGCACCGAGCCGGCCCCGCATCAGAAGCGCACCTCGAGCCCGATCGTGGGCAGGACCGGGAACATCGAAACCCCGGAGCGGACCGCGGGCGTCCGGTCGTACTCGAAGAAGTAGAAGAGCACGTTCCGACGGTTGTACACGTTGACGAGGTTGAGGTAGGGGGTGAGCGCGCCCCACGACTTCTCGAAGGTCCGCCGAAAGCTCAGGTCCAGGCGGTGGTAGACCGGATAGCGGGAGGAGTTGCGGTCGGCCAGCACGACACCGTAGCCCCCGGCCACGTCCGAGTCGTCGTCGTCGCCCGTCCACTCCAGCGCCCCGCCCTCGACGTAGCGCATCTGGTAGTAGCCGTAGGAGCCGAGCGCGCGCGTGTATGGGATGCCGCTGCCGAGGTTCCAGCGCACGCCACCCTCCCAGCCCCAGGGCGCGGGATAGCGCAGCACGAGATCGAGGTCGACGCGGCGGTCGAAGATCGGCGGATACGTGACCTCGGGCGGGGGAAGCGAAGGCGACAGGGGGTCCGCGAACGTCCGATCGGCCCTCAGCAGCGACAACGCCATCCAGCCGCTCACGGGGCCGGTCTCCCTGCGCAGCAGGACGTCGAGCCCGTAGGAGCGCCCGTCCCCGGCGAGGATGTCGTCGAGATCGTCGTTGGGATCGTCCGCGGCGTTCAAGGTGACGACCCCGTCGAAGGACCGCACGTAGCCCTCGACCGACCAGTACCACCGGACGTCGCGGTAGCCCTCGATCCCGACCTGGAGCTGATCGGACACGGTGTGCGGGGCGCGGTCGCCGGCGAGGACCCACAAGTCGAGCCCGAGCGGAAGCTCCTCGTCGCGCAG
>JBFFWJ010000201.1:0-6466 GCA_041570315.1 Longimicrobiales bacterium
CCGGGGGTCGAGCTCGAGCGCGCGATTCGCGGACGCGAGGTCCACGACGAGCGCATCACGGAGGACCATCGCGACGGTCGGGGCGCCGTCGATCTCGAAGGTGCCGACCTTGAAGGGCTCGGCGACTTCGGGGGCCTGTGCGGTGCCCGGGCTGGCCGCAGCGAGCACGAACACGGCGGTCAGCGTCCCGATCGGGGTCAGCGTTCTCATGGGTTTCTCGCGGCGGGGATGAAACGGAAGGGTCCCGGCCGATAATCCACGGCGTGGAGAGGTCGGCGCAAGTCCGTCGGGCGGTGGCTCGCGGCGCAAGCGCCGTGACGCGGGGATCTGACGGCGATCTCCGCCCGGGAAACGGTGTCCGCCGCCTGCGGCCCGTAGTGGCAAGGGCGGGGCGCGCCGCCTAGATTAGCGGCTTGGGTCGTGCCCGCCGCGATGGTACCAGGGACCCGGCGGTCGCCGTCCTCGAGGAGGGCCGCATGAAGACATTGGCCGCGACCGGCGCGGCGCTGGGCATCTGGATGCTCATCGGCAGTCCCGCCCCGGCGGTCGACGTGTCCGGGGGCCCGGCTCCGGCGTCCATCGAGATGGCGCGCGGCCATTCCCTCCCCGGCGGGTCGGAGCGTCCGTCCGAGGGGCGGGCGCGTCCGGAGGCCGACAGCCCGGGGGCGAGCCCGGCCGAGCTCGGCGAGGTCGTCGAGGAGTACTGCGTCCGCTGCCACAACCAGCGCCGCCAGACGGGCAACCTCTCGCTGGAGGGCTTCGATCCGGCCGCTGCCGCGCAGTCCGCGGAGACCGCGGAGAAGATGATCGTCAAGCTGCGCGCCGGGATGATGCCCCCGCCCGGAGCGCGCCGGCCGTCGGCCGATACCCTGCTCGCGCTCGTCGAGTCGCTGGAGACGACGATCGACGACGCGGCGGCGGAGGATCCCAATCCCGGCGTGCGCCGCTTCCAGCGCCTCAACCGCGCCGAGTACGAGCGCGTGATCCACGACCTCCTCGGGCTCGAGGTGGACGCGGGCCGCTGGCTTCCCGCGGACACGTACCTGGGCAACTTCGACAACCTGTCGGCCGCACAGGGCCTGTCCACGACGCTGCTGGAAGCCTACCTGCGCGCCGCGACCGAGGTCAGCCGCATGGCGGTCGGGAATCCGGAGGCCGTTTCCGCCACGGCCAAGTACACGAACCCCGTCGAGGTCTCGCAGCACGCCTGGGATCAGCTCGAGGGGGCGCCCTTCGGGACCCGGGGCGGGATCGTGGTCACGCACGACTTCCCGGCCGACGGGTGGTACGTCTTCTCGGCCGAGACGCTCTTCGGGTCGGGAACGGGCTTCGAGGACCTCGACATCTCGGTGGACCTCGAGGGCGTCGCGCTCCTGAGCCTGGAGCACAACGGCGGCACGGCCTTCCCGATCCGGTCCGAGCCGGTGTTCGTGCGCGCGGGGCAGCACAGCGTGGCGGCCGCCTTCGTGCGGCGCGTGGAAGGCCCCTACGAGGACCGGCTGAGCCCGTTCGGCTGGTCGTTCGTCGGCGGCGAGGACGCTCAGCAGTGGGCCAACTACGGGATCACCGCGCTTCCGCACCTCGCGGACCTGATGATCACCGGCCCGCTGCGGCCGACGGGCGTGTCGCGGACGGAAAGCCGCGCTCGGGTCTTCTCCTGCGATCCGGGCACGCCGAGCGAGGAGCGGCCCTGCGCCGTCTCGATCGTCGCCCGCCTGGCCAGCGAGGCCTACCGGCGGCCGGCCACCGCGGAGGACCTGGAGGGCCCGATGTCGTTCTACGACCAGGGCGCCGAGGAGGGCGGCTTCGAGGTGGGCGTGCGCACGGCGCTGCAGGCGATCCTCGCCAGCCCCTCCTTCCTCTTCCGGCTGGAGCGTGAGCCGGCCGGCGCCGAGCCGGGGGCGAACTACCGGCTCAGCGACGTCGACCTGGCCTCGCGCCTGTCCTTCTTCCTGTGGGGCACCGCGCCGGACGAGGAGCTGCGTGGGCTGGCCGGCCAGGGGCGCCTCTCCGAGCCCGGGGCGCTGGAGGCGCAGGTCGAGCGCATGCTCGCCGACGGGCGCAGCCGGGCGCTGTCGACCCGGTTCGCGTCGCAGTGGCTCCGGCTGCAGGACGCGGCCAAGAACGCGCCCGAGCCGTATCTCTACCCGGACTTCACCGGGCAGCTGCGCGACGACATGGTGCGCGAGACCGAGCTCTTCTTCCAGGACATGGTCGAGCGGGACGCCAGCCTCCTCGAGATCTTCACGGCCGACCACACCTTCCTGAACGAGCGGCTCGCCCGTCACTACGGCATCCCGAACGTCGCCGGGCCCGACTTCCGGCGCGTCGGGTACCCCGACGCCACCCGACGTGGGCTCCTGGGCCACGGGAGCGTGCTCCTCCTCACGTCGATGTCGGACCGCACCTCGCCGGTCCTGCGCGGCAAGTGGGTCATGGAGGTGTTGATGGGCACGCCACCGCCGCCGCCGCCACCGAACGTACCGGCCTTCGAGGAGACCGAGGGCGCCGCCGAGGGGCGCGTCCTGACGACGCGCGAGCGCATGGAGATCCACCGCGCGAACCCGACGTGCAACGCCTGCCACCGGTTCATGGACCCGATCGGGCTCGCGCTGGACAACTTCGACGTGACCGGGCGCTGGCGGACGCGGGAGCACGGCATGCCCCTGGACACGCGGGGCACCTTCTACGACGGGACCGCGGTGAGCGCGCCCTCCGACCTGACGGAGGTGCTCCTCGAGCGCCCGATTCCCGTCGTGCGCAACTTCGCGGCGAACATGCTGGCCTACGCCATGGGCCGCCGCGTCGAGTACTACGACCAGCCGGCGATCCGGCAGATCGTGCGCGAAGCCGAGGCGAGCGAGTACCGGATCTCCTCGTTCGTCCTCGGGGTGGTGCGCAGCGGGCCCTTCCAGATGATGCGATCGCAGGCGGTCGCCGAGACCGAAGCCGAGCAGGGAGCTTAGGAGCATGGAATTCATCACCGGCAAGCACATCGACCGGCGGACGTTCGTGCGGGGGATGGGCACGACCGTCGCCTTGCCCTTCCTGGACGCGATGGTGCCCGCGGGGCGCCCCTGGCGGGACCCGATGCGGGAGTCGGGGCAGACGCGCCTCGTGTGCATCGAGGAGTCGATGGGGTGCGCGGGGGGCAGCGACTGGGGTGACGCCCGGCACCTCTTCGCGCCCGCCCAGGTCGGCCGCGACTTCGAGCTCCTGCCGACGAGCCAGCTCAAGCCGCTGGAGGAGTTCCGCGAGCACCTCACGATCGTCAGCAACACCGACTGCCGCATGGCCGAGCCGTATCGCGCCGAGGAGATCGGCGGTGATCACGATCGGTCCACGGCGGTGTTCCTGACGCAGGCCCATCCCAAGCAGACCCAGGGATCGGACCTGTACCTGGGCGTCTCGCTCGACCAGCTGCACGCGCGGCGCTTCGGCCGCGACACGGCGCTGCCCTCGCTCGAGTTGTGCACCGAGTCGATCGACCGGGGCGGTGGCTGCGCCTACAACTACCACTGCGCCTACACGACCTCGCTGGCCTGGGCGGCGCCGGACCGCCCGCTCCCTTCCATCCGCGAGCCGAGGGCCGTGTTCGAGCGGCTCTTCGGGGCCGGTGACACGGCCCAGGACCGCGCCGCCCGGCGGCGCACCAACCGGAGCATGCTCGACTGGATCGTGACCGAGGTGGCGCGGCTGCGCCGGTCGCTCGGCGCGGTGGACCGCGCGGCCATGGACGAGTACCTCGAGCACGTGCGCGAGATCGAGCGGCGCATCGAGCTGGTCGAAGCGCGCAACTCGAGCGGGGAGGAGCGCGCGATGCCCGAGGCTCCCTCGGGGATCCCCGATTCCTGGGAGGAGCACATGCAGCTCATGTTCGACCTGCAGGTGCTCGCGCTGCAGGCGGACCTGACGCGGGTGATCACCTTCAAGACCGGCTTCGACCAATCGAACCGGACCTTCCCGGAGAGCGGGACCACGAAGTCGCACCACGGGGCGTCGCACCACGGCAACGTGCCCGAGGACATCATGGACTTCAACAAGATCAACGCCCACCGGCTCGGCCAGGTCGGCCATTTCCTGCGCAGGATGCAGGAGACGCGGGAGGGAGACGCGTCCCTGCTCGACAAGACCGCGATCGTCTGGGGCTCGCCCATGGGAGACCCGAACCTCCACAACCATCGCCGCTGCCCGCTCATCCTTATGGGCCACGCGAACGGGTTCCTGGAGGGCGGCGTCCACCTGCGCGCCCCCGAGGGAACGCCGATGGCCAACGTCTTCGTGAGCCTGATGCAGGGGATCGGCCACGACGACATGCGCGGCTTCGGGGACAGCACGGGCGGCCTTCCGCTCTCGTTCCCGCGCGGGCTCGGCGTCTCCGCCGGGGAGAGCGGGCGATGAGGGGCGGAGCGCCGCTCGGGTGGCTCGTGATGCTCGCGCTGGCCCTCACGGCGGCGCCGGCCGCCCCCGCGTCGGCGGCGCCCGGAGACGATCTCGTCGACGCGGCGCGCCGCGGGGACGCGGCGGAGGTGGCCGCGCTCCTGGCGCGGGGACACGACGCGAACGCCGCGCTGGGCGACGGGATGACCGCGCTGCACGCGGCGGCCGCGGGCGGGCACGGCGACGTCGTCGCGCTCCTGATCGAGGGGGGCGCCTCGCCGACGGCGGTCACGCGCATCGGCCGCTACGCCCCGCTCCACCTCGCGGCGCGGGGCGGCCACGTCCGCGTCGTGCGCGCCCTGCTGGAGGCGGGCGCCGATCCGCACGCGGCCACCTCGAGCAGCGGGGTGACGCCCCTGCATCTGGCCGCGCAGGCGATCGACGGGGAGGAGACGGTGGCCGCGCTGCTCGACCACGGGGCGGCGGTCGATCCGCGGGAAGCTTCGGCCGGCCAGACGCCGCTGATGTTCGCGGCGGCGGCGAACCGGCCGGGCTCGATCCGTGTGCTGCTCGAGCGCGGCGCCGACCCGTCGATCCGGACCGAGGTCGTCGACGTCCTGCAGAGCATGACGACCGATCGCCAGGCGAGCCGGATCCTCAGGGACGCCATGCAGGAGCTCCGCGAGGCTACGGCCGGCGGAGGGGAATGGGAGCCGAGCCCGGCCCAGGTGCAGGCGGCGATCCAACGCCAACGGGCCTTCCTCACGTCCGCGGACGCGTACGGCGCCTACGATCCCGCCGACCTCGTCTCGCACCGGCCCGACTTCCCCGGCGGCCCGGACGTCCCCCGGCCGCCGTACCGGGAGACGCTGGTGGGAATGACCGGCGGGATGACGGCGCTGCTGCACGCGGTGCGCGAAGGCCATGTCGAGGCGGCCCTCGTGCTGCTCGAGGGGGGCGCCGACATCGATCAGCCCAGCGGCGGGGACCGGACCAGCCCGCTGCTGATGGCGACCCTCAACGGGCAGTTCGACCTGGCGATGACGCTCGTGGAGCGGGGTGCGGACCCGAACCTCGCCGCGACGACCGACGGCGCCGCGCCGCTCTTCGCCACGCTGCAGACGCAGTGGGCGCCGAAGTCCAACTACCCGCAGCCCAGGGCGCACGACACCCAGGACACCGGCTACCTGGAGGTGCTGCAGGCGCTGCTCATGGCGGGTGCCGACCCGAACGTGCGCCTGAAGACGCACCTGTGGTACTGGGAATACGGCCTCACCAAGCTCGGGCTCGACCTCAAGGGCGCGACTCCGTTCTGGCGGGCGGCGCTTGCGCAGGACGTCGTCGCGATGCGGATGCTGGCCGAGCACGGGGCCGATCCGAACGTCCCGACCTCGTGGCCGGCCGTCGGCATGCGCGAGCGGCGGCAGCAGGACGGGCGCCAGCAGGAGGACTCGGCGCTGCCGTACATCCCCGAGGACGCTCCGAACGCCTGGCCGATCCACGTGGCGGCCGGCGGTGGGTGGCTGGGCCTGGGCGCCTTCAGCATGCGGGCGGTGCCCGGCCAGTTCATCCCGGCGGTGAAGTACCTCGTAGAGGAGCACGGCGCCGACGTGAACCTCGCCGACTCGTGGGGCTACACGCCGCTGCACTATGCCGCCTCGCGAGGCGACAACGAGATGATCCGCTACCTCGTCTCGCAGGGTGCGGAGGTGACGGCGATCACGCGCCTCGGCCAGTCGACGGCGGACATGGCGCGGGGCGGGCGGGCAGGCTTCTTCAGCCGGGTCGCCTACCCGGAGACGGTCGAGCTCCTGCGGGGCCTGGGGTCGACGATGGAGTGCCTGCACACGCACTTCCTCGACACCGGCGACTTCTGCCCGGGCGCCGGCGTGAACGACCCGTGGGCGCGCAAGGTGTCCGAGGACGACGGGGCGCGGGCCCCCGCGGGTGGCGTGGGCGCGCGCCCCTCCGGCGCCGGCCCCGGGCTGCGCTGAGGGCGGACCCGCCGAGCTGCCCGAGCCGCCGGCCGCCCCGACGAGGGGCGACCGGCGGCCTTTCTCACCCGGTTCCTACCCCCGAGCGCACG
>JBFFWJ010000202.1:0-6403 GCA_041570315.1 Longimicrobiales bacterium
ATCCGCGACGTGACGATCGGCGAGACCTCGACGCCCCCTCTCTCTCCCTCCGGCAGGAGGGCGCGGATCCCGTCGAGCTGATCCGTCTGCACGTCGAAGAGGAGCAGGTTCGGACGGGCCTCGCCGAACGATACGGTGAGGTCCTCGCGGATGTTCTCCTCGACCTGGACGATCGTGCCGATCACGAAGGCGCCGAGCCCGAGGGCCAGCGTGACGGCGACCGTCTGGTTCTGCGGCCGGAACAGGTTCGACACCCCTTGCCGCACGGGGTAGGAGGCCCTCGACGGGAAGAGCCGGCGGGTGAGCCATGTCAGCCCCCACCCCACGCCTGCGATCGCCGCACCCGCGACGGCGAGCGAAACCGCGAAGCCGAGGCCGAGCCCGGGCTCGGGCGCCTCGATCACGCAGAGCACGACGACGCTCGCGCCGACCGCGCCATGGGCGGCCAGACGGGGCGCGTCCCACCGCCGGCGGGGCGGCTCGAAGTCCTGTCGCAGCGCCGCCAGGGGCGGCACGTCTCGCACCTGCAGGAGCGGGATCAGCGCGAAGACCACCGCGACCCACACGCCGATCCCGAGCCCGGCCAGGACCGAGACCGGCGAGAGCCGCGACGTCACGTCGACGGGCAGAACCCCCGCCAGGACGATCGGCATGAGCCGCTGCGCCATGAGCCCGGCGAGGACGCCCGCCGACGCTCCCAGCAGGCCCAGCATCGCCGCCTGGATCAGGTAGGCGAGGAAGGCGGTGCCCTGTCCCGCCCCGACGCAGCGCAGCACCGCGATCCCCGGGCGCTTCTCCCGGATGTACACGTGGATCGCGCTCGCGACGCCCACGCCGCCCAGCAGGAGCGCCGCCAGGCCCACGAGGGAGAGGAACCGGCCGAGGAAGCGCACGCCGTTCGCGATGTCCCGGGCTTCCTGCTCCGCCGTCCGGTAGCTGACCGAGGCCTCGCGCAGGACCCCCCCGTAGCGGTCGCGGATCGCCCCGCGCTGCGCCTCGTCGGGAAGGCGCAGGAACACCTGGTAGCGGGCCAGGCTCCCGAAGCCGATCAGCCCGGACGCCTCGAGGGTGCCCTGGGACACGTGCACGCGCGGCCCGATCGCGGTCTGGAAGCCGAGGTCCGTGGGCAGGTCGTCGACCGTCGCGACCACCTCGAGCCGGGCCCGGCCGACCGCGATCGTGTCCCCGACGGCGATCCCGAGCTGGGTCAGCACGGCCGGGTCCACGAGCGCCTTGCCCGGCTCCAGGTGCGCGCCCCACAGGCCACCCGGGCTGGTCGTGACCGCGCCGTAGAAGGGAAAGCCGGGGTCGATCGCGCGCACCTGCAGCAGCCTCACGGCCCCGGACCCGGGGGCGAGCACCATGGACGTCGCCGTCGTGACCCGCGCGGTCGCGACACCTTCGGCCGCGAGAGAATCGATGATCTCCAGGACCGGCGATGCGAGCGGGAGGTCGTTGGAGAAGCGCGCGTTGGCTCCCATGAGCACCTCGGCCTCCTCCTGCACCGACCGGGACACGTCGTCGCGGAAGGAGTGGATGGAGACGAGCGCCGCCACCCCGAGGGTGATCGACGCCATGTACACCCCCACCCGCCGGAGCCCGTGGCGGCTCTCCCGCAGCGCGAGGCGCAGCGCGAACCGGAGACGGAGCGGCGCCCTCACCCGTTGGTGGCCCCGGCCGGGGCCCGGTCCGAGCCGATCCTGCCATCGGCCAGCGCGACGATACGGTGCGCCCGCCCCGCCAGCTCCAGGTCGTGGGTGACGAGCACGAGCGTCGTGCGCTCCTCGCGGTTGAGCTCCTCGAGCATCCCGACGATCGAGGCGCCCGTGTCGCGGTCGAGGTTCCCGGTCGGCTCGTCGGCGAAGAGGATCTTCGGCCGGTTGGCGAAGGCCCTCGCGAGCGCGACGCGCTGCTGCTCTCCGCCCGACAGCTGCGCCGGGTAGTGATCGAGCCGCGCTCCCAGCCCCACGCGGCCCAGGAGCTCCCGGGCTCGCGCTCGCGCGCCGTTGGCGTCGCCGCGCAGCTCGAGCGGGACGAGCACGTTCTCCAGCGCCGTCAGCGTGGGCAGGAGGTGGAAGGTCTGGAAGACGAAGCCCACCTTCTGCGACCGGAGCTCGGCCCGCCCGTCCTCCGTCAGCGCGAAGATGTCCTCACCGTCGAGCAGGACACGCCCGCCCGAGGGCTCGTCCAGGCCGGCCAGGAGCCCGAGGAGCGTGGTCTTTCCGCTGCCCGAGGGCCCGACGATCGACACGAAGGACTGCGCCTCGATCCGGAGATCGATCGAGCGCAACACGGGTAGTGGTCTTCCTCCGCTCGTGTAGCTTTTCTCGAGACCCTCGGCCACGATCATCATGTCACGCTCCCTCGCCCTCCTCGCCGCAGCGCTGCTCGCGGGGTGCGCCCCGTCCGACGGGCCGCCGGACTCGGGCGACGCTCGCCCGGATTCTTCCGTGGTGGTCGCGTCCGGCCCGGAGGTTCCCTCCGACGGGCGGCCCGTCGTGGTCTTTCTGGGGACCAGCCTCACCGCGGGCCTCGGTCTCGCCCGGGACGACGAGACGTGGGTCGCGCGCCTGGAGGAGCTCGCCGATTCGGCCGGCCGACCGTTTCGCGCCGTCAACGCGGGCGTCTCGGGAGAGACGAGCGCGGGCGGCCTGCGCCGCCTGGACTGGGCGCTTCGCGAGCCCCTGGACGTGCTCGTGCTCGAGCTCGGCGCCAACGACGGCCTGCGGGGGCAGGATCCCGCGGCCATGGAGCGGAACCTGACCGAGATCATCCGCCGGACGCGCACCCGCCACCCCTCCGCCACGGTCGTCGTCGCCGGCATGGAGGCGCCCCCCAACCTGGGCCCGCTCTACACCGAGGCGTTCCGGCAGGTCTTCCCGCGCGTGGCAGAGGCCGAGCGCGCCGAGCTCATCCCCTTCCTCCTGGACGGGGTCGCCGGCGTTCCCGAGCTCAACCAGGACGATCGGATTCATCCCACCGCGGAGGGCCATCGCCGGGTGGCACGCGTCGCCTGGCCCGTCCTGGAGAACGTGCTGCGGGAGATCGGGCGATGACCGGGGAGCGGGTGCCGTTCGGCCCCGGCCCGATCGTGCTCGGGGCCGCCGCCCTGTTCCTGACGACGCTGCTCCTCATCGGCGTGCTGCTGCCCACCGACTGGGAGGCCGAGGCCTCGACCTGGATCGCCGCGCCCCCGGGAGCCGTCTTCACCTACCTCGACTCGCCGGAAGGCTGGCAGGCCTGGACGCCGTGGCCCGACTCGAGCCTGGTGCGCGAGGGCCCCGAGCGAGGAGCAGGCGCCTCGATCCGCTGGAGCGACCGTGAGGTCGGCACGGGCAGCTTCCGCCTGGTCGACGTGCGGGCCGACGCGGCGGTGTCCTACGAGGTCGAGGTCAGCGGTGGCGCGATGCGGACCTCGGGGCGGATCACGCTCGACGCCGAGGGCGACGGCGTGCGGGTAACCTGGCGCGAGGAGGGCGTGCTCGGCGGGAACCCGCTCATGGGCTATTGGGCCTTCTTCATGGAGCGGGCCCAGACGAGCGAGCTCGACAAGGGCCTCACGCGCCTCGGCGAGCTCGTGACGGGCGTCTCCCCGCAAGGCGAAGCCCCGGATTCGAGCTCGACGCCCGAAGCATCCGGGCCGGGAGGCGCCGGCGGACCAGGGAGCGACCGCGTCCCGGGGGAAGGCGCGGGCCCAACCGGCAGCGCGACTGCCGGCTGAGGCCTCCCGGTCAGGTGCGGTTGCGGGCCCAGGCGATGAGGTCGCGGTTCGTGCTGGTCTTCTTCATCGCACCGAGCAGCTCCAGCATCCCGTCTGCGGGCGGAACGCCCGCGAGCTGGCGCCGCATCGCGTGGGAGAGCCAGAGCGCGTCGTCCTCGAGGAGGAGCTCCTCCTTGCGCGTCGCCGACGCCGCGAGGTCGATCGCGGGATAGATGCGCTTGTCGGCGAGCTCGCGGGAGAGGACCAGCTCGCTGTTTCCGGTGCCCTTGAACTCCTCGAAGATCACCTGATCCATGCGCGATCCCGTATCCACGAGCGCGGTTCCGATGATCGTCAGCGAGCCCCCGCCCTGCGTGGGATCGATGTTGCGCGCGCTGCCCAGGAAGCGCTTGGGCTTCTCGAGCGCGTTGGAGTCCAGCCCCCCGGTGAGCGTGCGCCCGCTCCCGGCCGAGACCGTGTTGTAGGCCCTCGCCAGCCTGGTGATCGAGTCGAGGATGATCACCACGTCCTCGCCCTGCTCCGCGCGCCGCCGGGCGCGCTCCAGCGTCATCTCCGCGACCTGGATGTGACGCTCGGCGGGCCGGTCGAAGGTCGACGCGATCACCTCGCCGAAGCCCGCCTGCTCCATCTCGGTGACCTCCTCGGGACGCTCGTCCACCAGCAGGATCATGAGATGACACTCGGGATGGTTGCGGACGATCCCCTCGGCCACCGCCTGCATGACCATCGTCTTTCCGGCCTTCGCCGGGGCGACGATCATCGCCCTCTGCCCCTTGCCGAAGGGGCAGAAGAGGTCGATCACGCGGTTCGTGTATTCGGGCTCGCCACGCCACGTGCGCCCGCACTCGAGCCTGAGCTGCCGGTCGGGGTGGAGCGCGCTGAGCCGCTGGAACTCCGGACGGCGCTTCATCTCCTCCGGGTCACGGTCGTTGACCCGAGCCAGATACGCGAGCGGCGGGCTCTTCCCGGCGCGGGTCTGCGTCCCGACGATGCCCATGATCTCGTCGCCCGTGCGCAACCCGTACTTCTGGATCAGCCGCGAGTTGACGTAGATGTCGTCGTTGCCGGGCGCGTAGCCGGATTCCCTGCGCCGGATGAACCCCGAGCCGCTGCCCAGGACCTCGAGGAGGCCGAGCGGGCGGGCCATCTCGAGCAGCTCCTCCGGATCGTCCGGGAGGTCGGCCATGAGCTCGGCTTCGCTCGGGCCGCCCCGCTCCTGGTTGCGCGGGCGCCGCCGCCTGCCCCGCCGCCGGCGCTTCGCCGCGCCGCGGCGCGAATGCTCGCCGCGTCCCCCGTCCTGGGAGGACCGGCTGTCGCCCTGGGAGCCGTTGTCGGCGGACCCCGACGCTTCGGCGGGCTTCGGGCCTTCCTCCACGTCGACGGACGGGGATCGGGATTCACGGTCTGTCTGTGCCGTCTCGGGCACCTCGGATGCTGCTTCTGGCGATTCGGCCACGTGTCGACTCATGTTGACGGGCGGCATCGGTGTACGCAGTACGTCACCGGCGCCCATCCGGAGATGGTTCCACAAACGATCGTGTTCATGGTGCGGGTCCACTCGGCGGGCCGGGGGGGCCACGCCGTCGCCGACGATCTCTGCATCGGCTGGACGAGACAAATGTTCAACGATCCGCGCCCGGGATCAAGGCGCACGCATGGAGAAGCGCACGGCGGCTGGTCGCCGGGGCGGCCCGGCGCACCCCGCTCCGCGCGCCTTCGACACCCGAGGAGCACGGTGTCCCCTCACGCGGCGCCGTGTCCACGCGCCTGGACACCCAACCCCGGACCATGCTCGAGACAACACCCTGTAAATCGTTGCGGCCCAGACTGTTGAGATTGATGATGCAGTCTGGCACAAGGCCTGCTCTCCAATCCCGTGGGAATTCCGGCGAAGGAGGACAACGTGCGTACCGTTGGACGATCATCTCTGATTCTGGCCGCCGTGGTCGCCCTCGGAGCGGCGGAGGTGCGGGCCCAGGCCCACGTCTCGTTCTCCGTCGGGGTGGGTCCTCTCTTCGCCGGCGTGGGCCTCGGCCTCGGCGGCGGGCACCACGAGGTGGCTCCGCTCTACTCCGGGGCCTCGTTCGGCCTCGGCTACCGGCACGGCGGCGGGTACGGCATCTACTCCGACGTGGCCTATCACGGCGGCGGGAGCTGCTGGGACTACTACTGGGATACCTACTACGACCCCTACAGCGACTGGTACTACGACTGTGTCGTGGCCGGCCCCTACCGGCACTCCTACCGCGCCGCCCGGTGGTGGAGCCGTTGGCAGGGCTGGTACGGGCCCCGCCACCGCTACGCCTACTGGAGTGACCCCTTCTACGACCCGTGGGGCCCGTACTGGGCGTACGACCCATGGCGGTCGTACTGGGACGGCTACTGGGACGGTCGCCACTACGCGTACGGCTATTGGGGCGGCTACTACGGGTACCCGGGGTACCGCACCTACGTCTACGGCCGGCCCTACTACGCGTCGGCACGCACGGTGTACGCCTACGGGGGCCGCCGCAGCGCCGCGATCTACCGGCCGTCGCCCCTTTCGGCCACGGGCGCGACGTACAAGGAGAACCCCCGCGGCGGCGTGAGCCGCACCGCTCAGAGGCGCCCGGCCGGCCCCGCCGCCGCCACCTCCGCGGGCCGCACGGCCGCGGGCCGCACGGCCGCGGTCGCCGGAGCCGA